>JBOFCH010000037.1:0-6429 GCA_051645985.1 Plesiomonas sp.
GTAATGCTATACACTTTGCGATCAGGTTTACCTTCTTGTGGGATCAGTTGGCTGGTCACCATACCCTGTTCGGCAAGACGGCTGAGTTCGCGATACACTTGCTGGTGGCTGGCTGTCCATACCAATCCAACCACTCGGCTGAATTCTTTGGTAATGTCATAGCCACTGGCGTCCTGACGACTCAGGAGTGTCAGAATAACCTGTGAGAGAGCCATAATTTCCTCATTTGCTCTTAGTGCTTCCCTGTCGCAGATTGCAACTTAATATCTATGAATAACTTCCACAAAATCCTTGGCGTGGAAGGGCGGGATAGCTCCCGTCAGGCCACATGCTGAGTAGATAAAATCCTATTGCGAAACAGGCCGACTAGCCTCCGACGCCAGTTATCGGTTATTCCGTCAATAAGCAATTAGGATGACATACAACGAATTGCAAAATCTTAGCAATGGGTGTTATGTAGAATATGCACAGCACAGCCTGTGATATAGCATGAAGTTATTAGATATTCATCTATAAAATATATTGTAGATAACAAAATGCGACTGTGCCGACAAATAATGGTCATTGCATCACAACGCTGTAAATGCCAGTGTTTACAGGGTGTTGTTGAAAATGAAAGTATTTTTTATTGCCATTTTACTGAGCCTTACATCAATAAAGTTGGAACGAACTGCATATTTATTAATGTATTTATATTACATATTATGTTTGTTTATTTGTATATTTTTACGAACTGAATGGTGTGATGAAATAATGGAGCGTTGAGTGATAAATAATTTTATGCGTAAAGATAGAGCATGTTAGGAATAAAATAATATATAAAAAATAACCCCGACGCTAAAAGTGCCGGGGTTACAGTTAAAGACAGCAGGCTGTTTTGTGGCGAGTTAACCGGTATTGCGCATTCCGGCGGCAATACCCGCGATGGTGACCATCAGGGCCTGCTCGACCTGCGGATCGGACTCGGTGAGCTGACGTGAACGATGCAGTAATTCGGCCTGTAACACGTTCAGCGGATCGGTATAGATGTTGCGCAGGCCAATCGACTCTTTCAGCCATGGCTGATCGGCCATGGGGTGGTCGTCATTGGCAATCGCCAGCACCACATCGATATCATGCTTGAGCATCCGGCGCAGTTGCTCGCCGAGTGGCCACAGGGCCGGATCCACTAAGCGCTGATCGTAGTATTCGGTCAGCCACAGATCGGTTTTACCAAAGACCATCTCCAGCATACCGATGCGGGTAGAGAAGAACGGCCAATCACGGCACATCTCTTCCAGCATGTCCTGATGCCCTTGATCAATCACCTTTTGCAGTGCATCACCGGCGCCGAGCCAAGCGGGTAGCATCAAGCGGTTCTGAGTCCATGCAAAGATCCACGGAATGGCGCGCAGACTTTCCACACCACCGTCAGGACGACGCTTGGACGGCCGTGAGCCGAGTGGCAATTTGGCTAGCTCCCCTTCCGGCGTAGCGGCGCGGAAGTACGGCACGAAATCTGGCTGCTCGCGCACGATACTGCGGTACACGCGGCAAGACTCGTCAGACAAGACATCCATGGTGTCGCGCCAGCCCTGTTGCGGTTCTGGCGGCGGCAGCAGGTTAGCTTGCAAGACCGCACTGGTGTACAGCGACAGGCTGTTGACCGCCACTTCCGGCAGACCGAGTTTAAAGCGGATCATCTCGCCTTGCTCGGTGACACGTAGGCCGCCTTTGAGCGAGCCAGGCGGTTGCGACAGCAGCGCAGCATGCGCTGGCGCGCCACCCCGACCAATGGTGCCGCCACGGCCGTGGAACAAGGTCAGCTCGATCCCGGCCTCGTCGCAGGTTTTGATCAGCGCTTCTTGTGCGCGGTATTGCGCCCACGAGGCGGCCATCACACCGGCATCTTTGGCGGAGTCGGAATAGCCGATCATGACCATCTGGCGGCCTTGGATAAAGCCGCGATACCAGCCAATATTCAGCAAGGCCCGCACCACTTCATCGGCACGATTCAGGTCATCGAGGGTTTCAAACAGTGGTGCCACCGGCAAGTGCACCGCACAGCCAGCTTCTTTTTGCAGCAGATGTACTGCTAGCACATCAGACGGTTGGCGCGCCATCGAAATCACGTAGGAGGCCAGCGCACCGGCCGGCTGCTCGGCAATGGCGCGGCAGGTTTCGATCACTTCTGCGGTTTCGGCGCTCGGCTGCCAGTTTTGTGGCAGCAGAGGGCGCTTGGAGGTCAGCTCTTTGATCAAGAACGCTTGCTTGTCTTCCTCGCTCCACTGGGCGTAATCACCGAGCCCCAGATAGCGGGTAATTTCGGCGACGGCGTCGGTGTGGCGGGTGCTTTCCTGACGGATGTCGAGCCGTACCAGATGGATCCCAAAGCAGCGGATCCGGCGCAGCGTATCGAGCAGCAGGCCATCGGCAATGATCGCCATACCGCTCTCTTTGAGCGACTGGTAGCAGGCGTACAGCGGCGTCCACAGTTGCTCATTACAGTCGATGATGTCATCCGGGGTGGCATGCTGGCCTTTAAGGCATGCATCCAGATAATCGAGTGTATTTTGCAGGCGGCGGCGCAGCTGCTTGAGCAGGACGCGGTACGGTTCGGCCGCCTGTTCGCCGACTTGGGCGCGCAGCTCGCTGCTGCACTCGGTCATCGACAGCTCGGAAATCAGTTCGTTGATGTCACGCAAGAACAGATCGGCGGCTTTCCAGCGGCTGAGCAACATGGCCTTACGGGTGATCTCAGCGGTGACGAAGGGGTTACCGTCCCGGTCGCCACCCATCCACGAGCTAAAGCGGATCGGGGTGGCGTCAATCGGCAGGCCGCTGCCAAAGGCTTCTTTCAGGCGGCTATCAAATTCACGCAGGAATTCCGGCACCCCTTGCCATAGGCTGTTTTCCACCACCGCATAGCCCCATTTGGCTTCATCTAACGGGGTTGGGCGCTCTTTACGAATTTCATCGGTGTACCAGGCTTGGGCGATCAGCTGCATCAGACGCTGCTGGATCTTGGTGCGTTCGCGCTCCGACAGATCATCATGCTCCAACCGATCCAGACAGCGGTTGATCTGCACATGTTTGTGGATCAGGGTGCGGCGAGTGATCTCGGTTGGATGGGCGGTCAGCACCAGTTCGATGGAGAGCTGAGCCACGGCGGCTTGAATTTTATCTTCGCTGATCCCTTCGGTTTGCAGGTGACTGAATAGACTGTCGAAGGCATCGGGACAGAAAATATTGGCTTCACAGTTACGTGAGATGGTGTGGTACTGCTCGGCGATATTGGCCAGATTCAGAAATTGACTGAACGCGCGGGCTACCGGCAGTAATTCATCGTTGGATAGATTTTGCAAGGTATCCAACAACTGGCGGCGATCTTGCTCGTTACCGGCTCGTGACGATTTGGATAATTTGCGGATAGTCTCTACCCGCTCCAGCAGGGATTCACCTCCGGCCTCGCGGATTGTTTCCCCCAACAGCTTGCCCAGCATACTCACGTTGCTGCGCATGGCGGCATATTGTGCGTTCATGGCTCTCCATCCATTTGGTAATTTTACTACATCCGTTACGCAGACAGCGCTGCTGTTATCTAGCCATGAAGTCGGGCGTTCGTCAAATAGCCAATTGCCCGTACTCTGGTCGTGCTTTTGTGCTAAATCAAGATAATGTGAAATTAAATTACTTCATCTGTGGCCTTGGGGTCGACGCTGATACAAAACTCGGTGATCAGGCGGGTTAACAAGGTTTTGGTAGGCAGAATAAAGGCCGTCGACAGATACTCATCCGGCTGATGCGCCTGCTCGATAGACCCTGGCCCCAGCACCAGTGTTGGACAAACCTGCTGGATAAAGGGGGCTTCGGTACAATAATTGACGCTATCGCACCGCTCACCCAGTAAGCGTTCGACGCTACGAACGATTTCAGCATCCGGCGGACATTCATAGCCGGGGATCGGATCATGCAGCGCGCTGATACTGAGTCGTCCCGGCCAGCGTGTTTGTACCGGTTGCAGCGCTTCCAGTAGCAGCGCGTCCAAATCGCTCAAGGTCAGCCCTGGGAGCGGGCGAATATCCATATGCAGCTCGCAGCAGCCACAAATACGGTTGGCCGCATCGCCGCCGTGAATATGGCCGAGGTTCATGGTGGGGTAGGGAATGGTGAACAGCGGATGCTGAAAACGCTCACGCAGCCGATCGCGCAGCGGTAACAGGCAGGCAATTACTTCATGCATCAATTCAATGGCGTTTACGCCGCGCGCCGGATCGCTGGAGTGCCCAGATTGTCCGGTGATCCGAATGGCGTTCGACAGATGGCCTTTATGCGCCCGAATGGGCCGCAGTGAGGTCGGCTCACCAATCACGGCATAATCGGGACGGATTTGGGTGGTGGCGGCAAACAGCTGTGCACCGGCCATCGAGGTTTCTTCATCGGCGGTGGCCAGTACGCGCAGTGGGCGTCGGATGGCCGAGCGATCCAGATCGCGTACTGCATCCAGAATAAAGGCAAAAAAGCCTTTCATGTCGGCAGTCCCCAAGCCATACAGGCGATCGTTTTCTTCGGTGAGAGTGAACGGATCTTTGCTCCAACGCCCGTCATCAAACGGTACGGTATCGGTATGGCCGGCCAGCAACAGCCCGCCAGGGCCACTGCCGAGGGTCGCCAGCAGGTTGAACTTATGCCGCGTATGCGGAACCGGCTGCACCTCGACGGTAAAGCCTAAATGGCTGAACCACTCGGCCAGCAAGCTGATCAGTGGGTGATTACTTTGATCCTGTGCACTGTCGTTGGCACTGATGGATGGGGTAGCAATCAGCGCCCGATAGGTTTCAATAAAATGGGGAAATTTCATACAGTGATTGACTGTCCTTTAATTGAATGGTATCCATATATTAATGCACTATATGTGAATATAAATTCGATGTGAATCGATAATGCGCCAAGCAAGGTGAGCCTATAAAGGACAGGCAAACCGGTGCGGCACCGTCATAACCCGAATGCTTTTTGTGGATGACCGCGACTATGATAGGGATTGTTCTTTCCTCACCACTGTCTGTTTCCTTCCCTTCGCTCCGACGATGAGTCAGTCCGTTCGCGCGGCAGGATCTGGCGGCTCTGACCGTTAACTTACCTCGGCAGCTTATTTTCTGCACGATGAAATTGATCCCTTCCGCAACCAGCTAATCTGTTTTTTTCTCTTCGATACAGGAAAACATTGTGATGCTTAACACCCTGATTATCGGTGCCAGCGGGTACACCGGTGCAGAGCTGGCAGCCATGGTGCTGCGCCATCCGAAGCTCTCTTTAGGTGGCTTATTTGTGTCCGAGGGCAGTCGGGATGCCGGTCGTCTGTTATCCGAGCTGCACCCACAGTTTAACGGTGTATTGGATGTGCCATTACAGCCGCTCAGTGATGTGGCGGCGGTAGCGGCTAATGCTGATGTGGTGTTCTTGGCCACTGCCCATGAAGTGAGCCATGACTTGGCACCGCAGTTTTTGGCCGCGGGTTGTGTGGTGTTGGATTTATCCGGTGCCTTTCGGGTGCGCTCTAGCGAGTTTTATCCACGGTATTACGGCTTTGAGCATCAGCATCCACAGTGGTTGGAGCAGGCAGTGTATGGTTTGGCTGAGTGGCAAGCTGGGGCATTGGTGGGCGCGCAGTTGATTGCGGTGCCGGGTTGTTATCCCACCGCGTCGCAACTGGCATTAAAACCGTTGGTGGAAGCCGGATTATTAGACCCACAGATGTGGCCGGTGATCAATGCGGTGAGCGGGGTCAGTGGCGCGGGGCGTAAAGCGGCGCTCGGCAGCAATGTGTGCGAAGTCAGTTTGCAGCCCTATGGCGTGTTTACTCACCGTCATCAGCCCGAGATCGCCGCGCATTTGGGCATTCCGGTGATTTTTACGCCGCATCTGGGCAACTTTCCGCGCGGCATTGTCGCCACGATTACGGCGCGTTTATTACCGCAGGTGACGGATGCACAGATAGAACATGCGTTTAGTGCCGCCTATGCCGAACAGCCTCTGGTTCGCTTGTACCGTAGCGGCTGGCCATCAGTACGGGCAGTGGCTGGTACCCCGTATTGCGATATTGGCTATGCCCGCGAGGGTGAACATCTGATTGTGGTGGCGGCCGAAGACAATCTTTTGAAAGGCGCCGCGGCGCAGGCCATGCAGTGTTTGAATCTGCGTTACGGTTTTGTTCAGACGCTGGCTTTGTTGTAACCGGTCGCGGTGAACGGTGACCCATCCCCCTTTAATTATTGACCCCGTTTAGAGAGCAAGGAGCACATCATGACAGCACCGGTCGCAACCCCACTGGTGATCAAACTGGGCGGCGTACTTCTCGATAGTGAAGAAGCCCTGCAAAAATTGTTTTCCGCCTTGGTGACCTATCATCAGACTCATCCGCGGCCACTGGTGATTGTGCATGGTGGTGGT
>JBOFCH010000038.1:0-5988 GCA_051645985.1 Plesiomonas sp.
AGAATACCGCGCCCTTCTTCAGCAATTTGAGTCAGTGCCGCGTGCAGCTGGAAACCACAATCACAACGCAGGCTGAACAGTGCATCGCCGGTGAGACACTCTGAGTGAACACGAGCCAAAACTGGCGTATCGCCCTCAATGTCACCGAAAACCAGTGCTAGATGATCTTTACCGGTTGCCAGCTCTTCAAAGCCAATCATCTGGAAATCGCCCCAAGGCGTCGGTAATACGGCTTCCGCCACCCGTTTTAACTTCATGTTGAACTCCTGCAATTTTATCCTTTAGATCCTACTGTCAGTTGTGGCCCTTGACCAGCATTTAATGTAACGACTTACAGATTCTCAAAGATCCTGTGCGGCACGCCATAGCCTAGCTTTATCTTGTGTACCGGGCGTGGAATAAATTGCGAAACAGAGCATGATATTGGATGCTGCAAAGCGTTTCTTGCGCAAGATAATCAGATTTTATGCAATAATTAACTTATTGATTATTAATGGATCATGCGTTGCATTTTTCAGGGGATATGCCGTAAACCGATAACAGAAACGGGCGGCGGCAGCGCATACAATGCTGTGTGAAAGAGGGAGTGGAGCAATGTATTACGGCTTTGATATCGGCGGCACCAAAATTGAATTTGGCGCATTTGATGCGGATCTGGTGCGAGTAGCCCGTGAGCGGGTGGTAACCCCGACAGACAGCTATGCCGCTTTTCTGGACGCGATTGTGACACTGGTGAACAATGCGGATACCGAATTTGGTGTCAAAGGCAGCATCGGGATTGGTATTCCGGGAATTGCGGATGTAGAAACCGGTAAGCTGCTCACCTCGAATATTCCTGCCGCGATGGGGCACACCCTGCAACGCGATTTGGAAGAGCGGTTGCAACGGCCAGTAAAAATTGAAAATGATGCTAACTGTTTTGCATTGTCTGAAGCGTGGGATGAAGATCTGCGTGGCGCGCCTTCGGTGCTGGGCCTGATCCTAGGCACTGGGGTCGGTGGCGGCTTGATTTTCAATGGCAAAGTTCATTCAGGACGCGCCAATATTGCCGGTGAAGTCGGGCATACCCGCTTACCGTATGATGCGCTGAAATTGCTCGGTATGGAAAATGCGCCTATTTTCCCGTGTGGCTGCAAAAACAGTGGTTGTATTGATAACTATTTGTCTGGCCGTGGTTTTGAGCAGTTGTACCACCACTATTTCTCGGAAAAACTGTCAGCGCCAGAAATCATTGCTCACTACGAGCAGGGCGAGCGCCGGGCGGTGCAGCATGTCGATCGCTTTATGGAGCTGCTGGCGATTTGTCTGGCGAATATACTGACGAGTCTTGATCCACACGTTGTCGTGCTGGGTGGTGGGCTGTCGAATTTTGAGTTGATTTATCAAGAGTTGCCAAAGCGTTTACCGGCACATCTGTTACATGTAGCCAAGTTGCCAAAAATTATCAAAGCGCGTCATGGCGATGCCGGTGGTGTACGGGGGGCGGCGTTCCTCAATCTGGCTTGAGTGTTGTGATACGGATTTTATCCATCATTGTTTTGCCATTGCTTCTGCAACCCGAATACGAATGCTGGTTTGTGTTCGGGTTTTTCGTTATGAGCGGCGGTGTTACCGAGTGTGTGCAGGTTTGTGATGGACTAAAGGCGAACTTTATTTTTATCCCCAACAGTGACATGGTAATAGCAGAACGGATAGCGGGCCGTGTATTGTAAGCTGCAAACGTTGCGGTAAACACGTTGCCGATGGTTCGGAATATAATCTAAATATCAATCTGAATATCAATGGCACACCTGATGACAAAACGCGTTCGGCGGCGGCGGCATCTCTGGCAGTTTCAATGTCAGCGACGAGCTTGTCATTCCGATCATGACGCGCACGGTGAAACGAATAAAGGGAGCAATAATATGCAGCATCAGCATATCGGCAGGGTTGTTGTACTGACCGGCGCAGGGATTTCTGCTGAATCTGGGATCCGGACTTTCCGTGACCAAAATGGGTTGTGGGAGAACCACCGGATTGAGGATGTAGCAACGCCGGAGGGTTATCAGCGCAATCCAGAGCAGGTGCAGCATTTTTACAATTTGCGGCGTCAGGAGTTGATGTCAGAAGATTTGGAGCCGAATCCGGCTCACGTCGCGCTGGCAACGCTGGAGGCAGCGTTGGGGGATAATTTTCTGTTAGTGACGCAGAATATCGATAACTTGCACGAGCGGGCGGGAAACCGACGCATTATCCATATGCATGGGGAATTGCTCAAGGCGCGCTGTCCTGAGTCTGGACAGACGGTTGAGTGGCGCGGCGATTTGCATACCGATGATCATTGTCATTGCTGCCAAATACCCTCGCCGCTGCGTCCACATGTGGTGTGGTTTGGTGAAATGCCGATCGGAATGGATAAAATCTATACCGCGCTGGCGCAGGCAGATTTGTTTATTGCTATTGGCACGTCGGGCAATGTGTACCCGGCAGCGGGCTTTGTGCATGAGGCTCGTTTGGCCGGGGCGCACACCGTGGAGCTGAATTTGGAGCCGAGTCTGGTGGAAAACGAATTCGCAGAGAAGAGATATGGTAAGGCCAGCGATGTTGTGCCAGCGTTTGTGAATCAGTTATTGGCCGGAGAATATCGCTAACCCAAATTGCCCGTCAAGCCGCTGGGCTGGTAACACGATAATAAAAAACCGAGCCGGCGCTCGGTTTTTTAATGGGTTACGGTCTGGACGTGATGTCGCCCTTAACGGCCCGCTTTCAGCTTCTGGAAGTAGGTTTCGTACAGCTCGTTGGCCGCGCCAACATCGCTTTGCCATTCACCGTCCATGATGGTTTTCTCATCGGGATAAATGGTTTTGTCTTCCACCATCTCTTTTGGCAGCAGAGGTTGCGCCGCTTTCACTGGCGTTGGGTAGCCGATTTCCTTGGCAACTTTGGCGGCTACATCTGGACGCATCAGGAAGTTGATCAGCTTCAACGCGCCTTCTTTATTGCGGGCATCCGCAGGGATTGCCAAGCTGTCCATCCAGAAGATCGCGCCTTCTTTTGGCCATACGATCTGTACCGGTGTGCCTTCTTGGCGTGCCATATAAGCTGAGCCGTTCCACAGCATGCCTAAGTTCACTTCACCGGCAATGTAAGGGTTAGCAGGGAAGTCAGAGTTGAAGGTCAGCACATTGGGCATCAGTTTTTGCAGCTCATGATAGGCTTCTTCAATCTGCTTAGGATCGGTGGTGTTCGCCGAATATCCCAGCTTACGCAGCGCCACGTGGAAGAACTCACGTGCGTCATCCATCATCAGCAAGCTACCGGCGTACTCAGGTTTCCACAGGTCGGCCCATGAGGTCACGGTTTTCGGATCGATAGCATCCGTATTCACACCAATGCCGGTCGCACCCCAGATGTAGGGGATGGAATAATCGTTATTCGGATCAAACGGCTTGTTCAGCAGTGTAGGATCCAGATTCTTATAGTTTGGCAGCTGACTCTTGTCTATTTTTTGCAGCATGCCTTCTTTACGCATTTTGTCGACATAGTAAGTGGACGGTACAACCAGATCGTATGCATTTTCTTTATTCAGCGTTTTCAGCTTGGCATACATGGTTTCATTGGATTCATAGGTGGAGTAGATCACCTTGATCCCTGTTTCCTGCGTGAACTCTTCTAACAGACCAGACGGGATATATTCCGACCAGTTGTAGAAGTACACCACGTTATTGTCGTTGTCTGCCGCATTCGCAACTTGAATGCCGAGCGCCATCATCCCCACAGCCAGAAGACGTGACCATCGTTTCATTCAAGACTCTCCTATAAGTTAAGGTTAAAAACGCGGGGGAGAGTCATTTCTCCACCCCCGCAGGTATTATTTGTTCACAGTAAACAGGTTTGCTAAATCCGCGAATGCGGATCAGGCATGTTTTTTACGCAGTAACAGCTGGCTGGCGATAATTAAGATCAGCGAGCCACCCAGCATCAGGGTCGCCAATGCGTTCACTTCCGGCGAGACACCGACCTTCACCATCGAATAAATCTTCAATGGCAAGATTTCATAGGTCGGGCCGGTAACAAATGACGAAACCACCACATCATCCAGCGATAACGTAAAGCTTAGCAGCCAACCCGCCGCCACGGCGGGCATGGCGAGCGGTAGCAGGATTTTTCGTAGGATCACTGTCTCACTGGCACCCAAGTCTTTGGCGGCTTCCAACATGCGCACATCAAAGCCTTTCAACCGTGAATACACGGTGACCACCACAAACGGTAGGCAGAAGGTGATATGTGCAAACAGCAGTGACCAGAAGCCGAGTGAGACGCCGACTACCACAAACAAAGCCAGCAGGGAGATAGCCATGACGATATCCGGCGACATCATCACCACAAACAGCATGCCACTGACAAACGGCTTGCCACGGAAGCGGTAACGGAACAAGGCTACCGCCGTCATGGCTCCAATCAGGGTCGAGAAACTGGCGGATAACACCGAAATCGTCAGCGAGTGGCTGGCGGCCTGGATCAGGCTGTCGTTATGAAACAGACGTTCATACCAGTTGAGGCTGAAACCTTCCCATTTAATGCCGTATTTGGAGCTGTTAAAGGAGTTAGCGATCAGAATGCCAATGGGAATGTACAGATAGGCATAGACCGTCACCATAAAGCTGCCACGAAACAGTCGACCGATCATTCTAACTCACCCTTTCTGTTCAGTAGCTTGCCCACGCGGTAGTACACCAGCAGCAACAAGCCCATCAATACCGTCAGCGTCACACTGGTTGCCGCCCCGAAAGGCCAGTCACGGATGTTGAGGAACTGGCTCTTAATCACGTTACCGATCAGCAAGTTCTTGGCACCGCCCAGCAGGTCGGATACATAGAACATCCCCATGGCGGGTAGCAGTACCAGCACGCAACCGGCAACAATACCCGGCATGGTTAGGGGTAAGATCACCCGAACAAAGGTCTGGAATTTACTGGCACCCAGATCTTTAGCTGCTTCGATGTAAGCGTGATCCAGTTTTTCAATGCTGGAGTAGAGCGGCAGGATCATAAACGGCAACAGGATATACACCAGACCCATGATCACGGCTTGTTCGGTGTACATTAGCTTGAGCGGCTTATCGATCAGGCCAATGGAGAGCAAAAGAGTGTTAAGTAGCCCTTTGGTGCCGATGAAAATTTTCAGGCCGTAGGTCCGGATCAGGGAGTTAGTCCAGAAAGGAACTATCACCAAAAACAGCATGATCGGACGCCACTTAGGCTTCATTTTGGCAATAATATACGCAAACGGGTAACCGATGATCAGACACAGGACAGTAGCGAGCATCGCCATGGAAAGCGAGTGCCACATGACCTCCGCATAGAGCGGATCGAACAAACGGGTATAGTTATCCAGTGTAAAAGTCAGCTGGATCAGGTTTGCGTCATCCCGCACCAGAAAACTGGTGGCAATGATCATCAGGTTGGGAATAAAGACAAATACAGTCAGCCAGCCGACGATCGTCGTAATGACGAAATTCTGAAACTTACGCGTCGTCTTCATCGGCGAGTACCACCTCCCAGCTTTCAACCCAAGTCACGGCGACTTTTTGGTCAAGCGAGTGATCGACATCCGGATCATCTTCGTTGAAGAACTCACTGATCATGACCGACTTGCCGCTTTCCAACTCCACGGTAGAGTCCAGCGTCATCCCTTTATAGTTACGTTCACGCACATAACCAATGATGCCGTCGAGTTGCTCACCGTCGTGGATTTCCTCCAAACGCAAATCTTCTGGACGCAGCAGCACGTGAACTTTGTCACCGGCACTGACATCCATCATCACGTTATGGATATGGCATTCGCGACCTTCTACGTTGGCCAGAACACGCTCATCATCTACGCGGCGGATAATTTCAGCATCAAAGACGTTGATTTCACCGATAAAGCGGGCCACAAACAAGTTGCGCGGCTCTTCGTAAATTTCACGTGGTGTACCATCTTGCTCGATGCGGCCATCGCGCATCA
>JBOFCH010000039.1:0-3807 GCA_051645985.1 Plesiomonas sp.
CACTCACTCTGGCTGCCCCAGTCCCGACTCATCACCGCTTCATCAATAAACGTGCACAAAATGTAGCGAAAAGAGAGCACTACCCCATTTTCGTAGCCATGGGCCATCAGCTCTTGCTCAATGGCTTGGATTTCGGTGACTACGCGTTGGTACAGCTCACTGACGTGATCATGTCCAGACAACTGGCGCACCCGTAGCACCATGCCTAACAGAGGTGTGACCGCATCCACCATCGGATTGAGGCTGTCCCCACGCAGGCGAAACCAGTAATCGGAGTCCAGATCCAGCTGAGCGGCATGGTCATACAGCAAATCATCTAGTTGTTCGTGTTGAATAATGTCGATGGTCATCGGTTATCTCATCCCTGACTACGGATCGCCCAGAACTGCATATCCAGATCGGGGAAATCCCCAGCGATGTGGAATGCGAGCGTGTTGCCCTGTGCCAGCATTTGCCACGCTGGGCTTTGTCTATCCAATTGGAAATAGCTGTAACCGGCGTGATAAGGCAGTTGGCGCGGTGCCACCGGTAGTGGCAGTAACGGGATCCCCGGTAACTGCAAACTGATAAGCTCACGGATTTTTTCACTGGAGGCGATTTTGGTTTGTTGCAGCAATTGCTTGCGTAACTGCTCTTGTGGCATACGCGCCCGCACCGCCAAAACAAACTCGGCGTTAGCCATCAGCTCGCTATCGCCCACCATCGCGACCATGATGCCGTACGGATGTTTACGCAGCTGAATAGACACTGCCCGCGGTGACAACACGGTGCTGAGTGACTGACGCAGAGCCAAGATCACCGGCTCAAAGCTGACCTGTTGATCATCATGCCGATAGGCTGGAAACTCAGGTGGCAGTCGGGATTCATCGGTGAAAGTCATCAGCTCGCCACACAGCTGCACCAGTGCCTCGTGTAAACGCTCTGGGTGTAACGTTCCTAAACGGGCCAAATGGGATAACTGTGGCTGAGCGCGGTTAAGCAGTTGCAGCATCATAAACTCCGCCACATCCGCAACCCCTTGCTGACCGGGAGCCGCCAACCGCTGCGCCAGACTGCGCGCCCGCTCGGCCACCAGCCCTGCCGACTCACCCAAAAAGCGTTTCAAGGTCGGGATCGCGGCCACGCTGATGCTGCAAGGCATGAAATTTGGATCGAGTACCAAGCCGCCATCCGGACGTTTATCCAAGATCCGGGCGATCGCGATCGCCGCATAGGCACTGCGATCTTCTCGCTCTAACATCAAACGCAGACTGACTTTCCCAACCTCCAGCGACGTGATGTCGCCGCCATCACTGTGCAGATCGCGCAGATCATGACGGTGAGATTGCAAACGCGTCGCAACAGATTGCCCAGGTTCGCCCACTTCGCTCACACCACTGACCGACAGCGGTAACGCCAGATACACTTTTTGGTTCGCCACGGAAACATCGGTGATCTCAAGCGGCACCGGCAACACATCGTCCACCGGAATGCTAAAGACGGTTCCATCCGGCATCACGCCGCTGGCACTGACCAGCGCAATACGCCCAAAGCCGAGGTAGTCTTCATTAATACTGAGCGATTGCAGACCGTAAAAATAATCACTGAGGGCGCTCAAGCGGGCATGCAGCATATGCTCCGCGTGCCTTTGTTGCTGCTGAAAATGTTGGGGTTTGATAAACAACCCTTCACGCCAGATAACCCGGTTTCGGCTCGACATGGTTATTCTTCTTCTTTTTGCAGTTCAACTTCATCCTGACGCAAGTGCACCAAGATCTGATAATGGCGGCCGGTATTTTTGACCTTGATGACCTTGCGCCATTCGGCTTTATCCGGCTCGGCGTAACGCGCAATCACGCCGATATAGCGCACCTCTTCCTCCAGCTTGACCGGTGGCAGATACTTATATTGTCCGGGTAACAAGGTGTAGTCCTGATGATCGAGGTAGTTCTTGCCCAACACTTTGGCCACATCCTCGGTCACCTGATCGTAATCGGTCGCCAGCAGGCGCGAGTCTTCTGACAACAGCAAAACCTGAAACTCAATCGGTGCCGCCTCACCACTCTCGTTCGGATTCACATCCGGCTCGGCCAACAGGCTCAAGCCGATGGTTGATGGCTGGTCAGCATTGCTGCCGACCTGAATATCGGGATCCATGGCCACATCCGCCATCTTGCCGAGCGTGGTACAGCCGGTGAGGACCAGCAGCCATACCGCACACCACAATGTCCGTAGCATCAACGCAGCCCCTGTTGTTCACGCACGGCACGGTCATACGCTTGGGCGTAAACCTGATGGAATAACTTATCGAAACCCTGCTGACGAACCGAGGTCAGCTCACGGTAATAATGCTGATACATAGTCCATGCCCAGCCATCGTCGAGACTTTCCGCCGTGCCGGTACGGCGGTAATGCTCAAAACGCCCTAACAGCGCGTCGGGCGAAAAGGCTTGTAAAATGCTGTCTAATGCAGCGGCAATCGCCTGTTGATTGGCGATATGGTGGGTACGCACATTGCTCAGTACCTCGCGAATGGCCGCCGGAGCTGACAGATGTACCGGACTTTTACCATCGGCGAACAACAGCGGTAAGGTGGCCTCATAGTCCATCCCTAAACGCAGTGGGTTGTCCTCAATCGGCCGCAGATGTTTATCTGCCAGCGCAGCTTGTTCTGCCTGTAACGTAATCAAGCCTTCCACCATGGCCCGCAGGGTTTTACCCATCTCTTCTAACATGTCATGAGCTTGCTGCGAGTCGCGGATCTGCAAACGCTGACCCAACCCCCGCATCAGAGGCGTGAGCGCCACATGATCGACATCGTCTTGCTCTGCTGGGATGGCATAGGGATTATCGATCCCCGGCATATCAATGAATTCCTGATCCATGGTGTCCTCGATAGCTGAAAAAACTGACGCCGGAATCGCGGACGTCATGGCTGAAGGTTCCGCCGTCGGCGTATGTAGCAGCGATGTCAACGACGTGGCTTGCTCGCGCGCCAACACCTGTAACGGATCGCTTTGGCGTGCGGCGTGGTGACTGGCATCGGCCAATCCCCGCTCCCCGCTCGGGTCAGCGGCGAGCCAGTCGTCCAGCTCATCGGTCGGGTTATTTCCCAGCACCTGCTCAATGTTGGCATCGGCCTGCACTTGCCCAAGATAAACCCGCAGACGAAATGGCCCGATCAACAGCTCATCGCCCTGCTCCAGATACACTTTGCGGCTGCGACCAACCGGTGTCGTTGCACCGTTGATAAAGGTCTGGCCGCTTAAGTCGCACAGGCAAAAACGGCCGTCGTGTAGATCGATACGCGCATGAGAAGGCAACACGGCACCTAAGCGATCGGTCAGTACCCAGTCATCATGTGCTGCCGCACCCAGTGTGCCGCCATCGTGATCAAACTGATGTTGCACCTGAGAATGGCCATCCAGTTGCTCACTATTCAGTACCACCAAAGAGAGTTGCTGATTGAACGGGTTCACATTTACTCCTGCACACAAATCGTCACATAAGGGTCAACCGGCGGTTGGCCTAAAAAACTGCTCCAGCCCAGTCGGCCACTTTGCTCATCTCCCAGCCGTAAACCGCGGGCTTGCTCTTCACCGAATCCCAGACGCAGATCCCACGCCAACTGGTCACGCAAAATAAAAGACACAAAACGCACCAACGGTTGAAAATGCTCGCCGTTGGGTAAAAAGCTCAAAAAGCGGCTAAAACTCAGAGAATTAATACGTAAAACAAATTTACCAGCACAATCATTCACCTTATCGCCAAGAACCAGATCACCGCCTAACACTGCATTGGCGCGTCCTAAACGGTTTTGCTGCTCCG
>JBOFCH010000040.1:0-2503 GCA_051645985.1 Plesiomonas sp.
TCATGTGCACGACTTTGCGTGTTAGCTCTTCCGAGAAAACCCGGGTGCCTTCAACGGGCGGGTCGACCTTGGTGATCGATAATGGGCGATAGATCCCGAAGCTCCCCAAGGTGGCATAAGCACGTGCCAGTTGCAGTGGCGTTACCATCAGACCATAACCAAACGAGAAGGTTGCGCGTTCGATATCTGCCCAGCGGCTTTTCTGCAACATCATGCCGCTACTTTCTCCCACCAATCCCAGATTGGTCGGCTGACCAAAACCAAATTTACCGTAGGTTTCCGGTAACGCGGTTTCCGGCATCGCCAACGCCAGGTGGGATACCCCGACGTTACTGGATTTTTGCAGTACCCCGGTTAGGGTCAATTCGGGATAGACCACGGTATCGCGCACCCGGTGGCCGTTAACATAAAACGGCATGGTGTTCAGAACCGTATTTTCTTTCACCACTTTGCGATCCAGCGCCGTTAGCACCACCAGTGGCTTAACGGTGGAGCCGGGTTCGAAGGTATCGGTGATCGCCCGGTTACGGTAATGGGCACTGTCAATCTGGGCGCGGTTGTTCGGGTTGTACGATGGCAAGTTCGCCATCGCCAGCACTTCACCGGTCTGCACATCCAACAGCACGATGGAGCCGGATTCAGCCTTGTTAAAGGTCACCGCATTTTTCAGCTCACGGTAGGCCATCGCCTGTAAGCGCTCATCAATACTGAGCGACAAATCATGCGCGGCGCGGCTTTCTACGGCAGAGATATTCTCCACTACCCGGCCAAAACGGTCTTTGCGCACCACCCGTTTGCCCGGTTCACCGGTCAACCAAGTATCAAAGCTTTTTTCGACCCCTTCGATCCCTTTACCATCGATGTTGGTAAAACCGATGATGTGCGCACTCACCTCACCGCTCGGATAAAAACGGCGAGACTCCTGCTTGAGATAAATACCGGGGATTTTCAATTCACGGATGTAGGTCGCCAACGACGGGCTGATTTGGCGAGCCAAATAGATAAAACGGGAGTTCGGGTTGCTTTTTACCCGAGAGGTCAGCTTGTCGAGCGGAATACCGACCGCATCGGCCAGCGCATTCCAGCGTTCATGCTTGTCCAGTGACGCGCTATCGGCAATCTCTTTCGGATCGGCCCACACCGCATCCACCGGCACACTCACCGCCAGTGGGCGTCCAGCCCGATCAGTGATCATCCCGCGTGGCGTACTGACGGATTGCACCCGCAGCGAGCGCATATCCCCCTCGCGGATCAATCGCTCCGGATTGACCACTTGGATCCACGCCGCCCGCAGTAACAGACCGACCAGCGCCAGCGCCATTACGCCCCCCACCAGCACATAGCGCCAGCGAATAAAACTGGAATCGTTCTTCTCTTCCGGGTGCTTATTTTTAGACGTTCGGATCGGTTTCGCCATTATTGTTTAACCATTTTTTCCTGTGCCGGAGAAACCCGCTGCATTTGCAGTTTTTCGGTGGCAATCCGCTCTACCCGGCTGTGATCGCCGAGTGCATTTTCTTCCAGAATCAGGTTACGCCATTCAATATCCAGTGCATCCCGCTCCAGCATCAGGTGCTCACGCTCCACGATCAGCAAGCGGGTACGGTGTGCACTCAGTACCACCGCCAGCGCCGACAGCAGCACTAGGATCAGCAACAACAGCGGGATCTTGCCAAAACGCAGCAAGTCCTCCGCAATAATTGAAGTCAGTGAGTGACGTTCGGTGCTCATCAGTCGGCCATCCGTTCCGCGACTCGCAGCACCGAGCTACGCGAGCGCGCATTACGCGCAATCTCGTCATCGGACGGCTTGATCGCCTTACCAATGGTCAGCATTTTCTTACCACCTGCTAGCTGCGCTTCGGTCAGCGGCAAGCCATCTGGGATTTCCGGGCCTTTACTCTGGCGACGAATAAAGCGCTTCACGATCCGATCTTCCAGTGAGTGGAAGCTGATCACCGACAAACGGCCACCCGGTGCCAAAATGGTCAACGAGGCATCCAGCGCACGCTCGATTTCTTCCAATTCGCTATTGATATAAATTCGAATGGCTTGGAAGGTACGAGTAGCCGGATGCTTATGCTTTTCTTTGACCGGGCTGGCCGCTGCCACCAACTCGGCCAGCTCACGGGTACGGGTCATCGGCTCGCTCTGATTACGCTCGACAATGGCGCGCGCAATTCGCTTGGCAAAACGCTCTTCACCGAAGGTTTTCAGCACCCACGCGATATCCTCTGCGTCGGCTTTTTGCAGCCACTCGGCGGCAGAAAAACCATTACTTGGATCCATACGCATATCCAGTGGGCCATCGCGCATAAAGCTAAAGCCGCGCTCGGCGTCATCCAGCTGCGGTGATGACACGCCCAAGTCCAGCAAGAAGCCATCAATTTTGCCGGTCAGCCCCAGCTCTTCGACATATTGCTGCACGTTGGAGAACTGGCCATGCACTATCTGAAAGCGTGGATCATCGAGGGTCGCCGCTTCGGCAATCGCCAGCGGATCCC
>JBOFCH010000041.1:0-5116 GCA_051645985.1 Plesiomonas sp.
GGTCATGGAGTAGCTGTTACCCAGCGAATCATAGATGCTGGTTGAAGTTGACTTGCTGTAAGTGTCCGGATCGTCAAAATTGAACGGCGTTTTGGTTACCGCAGTTTGGTTGGCGGGCAGGTTCACACCGATATCCAGCTTGCTGGACGCCGATGGTTGACCGGCTTCGGTCGGTACTTGTACCGGGCTAGATGCCTGTAAGCTGACGGATGATGCCTGACCTTTAGCATCTACCGGCAGCACGCGCAGATACTGACCACTGGAGTTAACAATGTAGTTATCTTTATTTAGCTTGAACTCACCGGCCCGAGTCAGGCTCACATCTTTGTAGTCCATGCCATTACTAACGGCAAAAAAGCCCTTACCGTTGACCCGCAAATCCAGTGGGTTATTGGTGTAGCGCGTAGACCCTTCATGAAACTGCTGAGAGATCATCGAGGTCTGCACCCCGCCACCAACGGTAGTCTTCGGGTTGGAGAAAATCGAGGATGAATACACATCCGAAAATTCGGCACGAGACTCTTTAAAGCCGATAGTATTCGCGTTGGCAATGTTGTTACTGGTAGTGCTCAGATCCTTTTGCGCAGCAAACAGGCCACTCAGGGAAATACTCGACATTATAAAAATCTCCGTAAACGTTGTTCGTCAGTCTGTTCTTCATCCGGCAATTCCCCAATCGGAGGTACCGGCTTTTCAGGTTTTGGCGTTGGCGTAGCACTGTCATTCACCTTACCCACTTCAAGGATATTGCTGAGCGGAATACCGCCGTCAACCCCTTTCACGTTGATCAAGGCACCGGAGTCAGACTGTAATACCACGCTGCTCACCCGGTGATAGGTTGCCAGCTGATCAGAAATATCCTTGTTTTCGCCGTCAATTTCAGCGGTCGCTTTCAACTTGTATTTGCCTTCCGGCACCGGATTACCGTCTTTATCGGTACCATCCCAGTTAAAGCGGATCACGCCGTCTTTCTCACCGCCCAGCTCAATTGTCTTAATCAGCTGGCCGTTCTCATCTTCGACTCGGATAGACAAGTTATTCAGCTTCTCGCCATTTTTAGAGAAGATAGCCCCGCTCACCTGACCGTTTTCCAGCCAAGCATCAGAGGTTGGCAACAGCACATCCTGTCCCACCAACGATGACGCTTGTAGCGCCTGCCCCGATCCCATCAACTGGTTCATCAGAGCAAACTGATCGCCCATCTTGCTAATGCCATCGACCGTGGCAAACGAGGCCATCTGCGATACCATCTGATCATTACTGACCGGGTTAAACGGATCTTGATAGGCCAGTTGTTGGGTCAGCAGACGCATAAAATCCTGCTGTGTCAGTGACGATACTGCGCCACCGGTCGGGGTTTCATTCGGCCGGGTATTATCCGCATCACTGGTTTTGCCCTTACCGCTCGTCCCTTCGGCGGCCGTTTTTTGCGCCCCCTCGGTTGCCGATTTGCCGCCAGCGGCATTGCTTTGCCGGCTCACCTGCTCCAGATAGTTGCTACTGCGTAAGGTGGGATCAATCATCAGTTATTCCTTACTTACCCAGACTCAGGGTCTGCATCGCCATCTGCTTGGCCGCGTCTGCTACCTGCACATTGGTCTGATAAGAACGCGAGGCCGAGATCATATCCGCCATCTCTTCCATCACATTCACGTTGGGTTTGAAGATATACCCGTCTTTATTGGCTAACGGGTGATCCGGGTTGTACTCCATCTCCAACGGCTTTTGGCTTTCAATGATACCGGCCACCGACACTGGAACACTACTCGAATCACTCATCGCATCGTCCAGCACGGCATTGAAGACTGGGTGACGCGCCTTGTAAGTTTCTGCCGCCGAACTACTCACGCTATGGGCGTTGGCTAAGTTACTGGCCGTGGTGTTCAACCGTACTGACTGGGCGCTCATGGCCGTACCGGCCACGTTAAATACATTAAACAGACTCATGCTTAGTCTCCCCGAATGGCTTTTTTCAGACCGGAAAACTTGCTGCCCAAAAATTGTAGGGAAGCCTGATATTCAATGGTGTTTTCCATAAACAAGTTACGTTCAACCTGCAAATCCACGGTGTTACCGTCACCGCTGTCTGGCTGATTCGGGATCCGGTAGCCTTTTACCCCGGAAAAATCAGCCGAGGCGGCAATATGCCGCGAATCGGTCATCGCCAAACTGCCACCAGATAACTGATCACTGCCCTGCGCAATGGCCTGATCCAGCGCTTGGGAAAAATCCATATCCCGCGCCTTGTAGCCCGGGGTATCCGCATTAGCGATATTACTGGCCAGCATTTCGGTTCGCTGGTTACGCAGGCCCGGGGTATATTGGTGGATCCCCAGTGCCTTATCGAAACTGATTGCCATCATCATTCTCCGAATACATCTGCCTGACGGTAAAGCAAACTTAATGCCAAGACACTGCGGATCGTCATTTCTATCGGCCACACTCAGTGTCATCAGCTGGCGCGCCGGCCATAGCGCCAGCCAAAAGACAGAAGACAGAAGACAGAAGACAGAAGACAGAAGACAGAAGATAAAATAATGCGCCATCATGAACCGGCAACGGCAAAGGTTGTCGTGGCAATAGCGGCAAGCTACTGCCATCGGCAAATAAAATGAACCGGGAAGAAACTACAGGGGATACAAACAAAAAACCCCGACAGATGTCGGGGGACGGCCGGTAAAACCCAAAAGCTGACCACAACAGTCTGCGGAACCGTGGCGATCTTGGTGCCCAGCCTTACACGATAAATCGGTATTGCGTGACGCGATGAGCCTTAGCCATCACTTCAGGCGATAAATAATGCCCGGATTGCAGCGCACCATCTCAAAGCGCTCGCTCAGACCACTCATCGACTCTGACGCGCCCAGCAGCAGGTAACCGCCCGGATTCAGGCAGGTTGCCAACTGATTGATCACCTTGGACTTCATCTCCGCCGAGAAGTAAATCAACACGTTGCGACAGAAAATAATGTCAAACTTGCCCATCAGCGCATAACTTTCTTTCAGGTTCAGCGGCTTAAATGACACCAAACTGCGCACTTTGCTGTTCAAACGCATACGGCCATCTGGCAATGCTTCAAAGAACATACGCTTGCGCTCTGGCGACAGGCCTCGGCCCAATGCCAGATTGTCATAGGCCGCGTCACGGCACAGATCCAGCATTTGCGGGGAAATATCGGTACCCACGATTTGTACCGGTTGCGGACCGGCCAGCATGCCCGGACGACGCGCCTGCGTCTCCAGCACCGTCATCGCAATGGAGTACGGCTCTTGGCCAGACGAACAGGCTGCCGACCAGATTTTCAGCGGACGCTTACTCTGCGCCAGCTCAGGCAGTAAACGCTCGGCCAGAATATCGAACGGATAATTATCGCGAAACCACAAGGTCTCGTTGGTAGTCATAGCATCGACAACCGACATCCGCAGATCACGGTTCATCCCAGTCAGGGTATGCTTGAGCAGTTCAGACAAATGAGCATAACCATAGCGCGACAGCAGCGGCGTCAAACGGCTGCGCACCAAATATTGTTTATTATCTCCCAGCACTATCCCGCACTGAGATTCCAGAAAACGGCTGAACTCTTTATATTCCTGATCACTGATGCTTACTGAATTCATTGATTACTCTGTTGCTAATTGCTGCAGTGCCTGCTTAACTGCACCGGCCAGCTCGTCGGGATTAAATTTGGCGATAAAGTTATTCGCGCCCACCTTGCTTACCATCGCCTGATTAAACACACCGCTCAGCGACGTGTGCAAAATCACATGCAGACCTTTAAGCTGTTCATTACTGCGGATCTCGGCGGTCAAGGTATAGCCATCCATCTCCGGCATTTCAATATCTGAAATCACCAACGCATAGTAATCCGTTACCCGCCCTTCGGAGGCGACTTGACGCAGACGATTGAGCGCCTCACGGCCATCTTTGGCCATTTCACATTCCAGACCAACCGAAGTCAGCGCGCGTTCAATCTGTTTACGCGCCACGCTGGAGTCATCCGCGACCAGAATTTTCTTGCCCGCGTTAACCACTGCCTGCGCCTGTGCCACGGTTTCATCCAGCACATCTTGGCTGATGTGGGTGCGTACTGGTGAAATCTCATCCAAAATACGCTCCACATCCAGAATTTCGACCAGCTCTTTATCTACTTCGGTCACGGCAGTCAGGTAGTTAATTTTACCAGCCCCTTTCGGTGGTGGCAGGATCGACTCCCAGTTCATGTTGATAATGCGCTCAACAGACTGCACCAAAAAGCCCTGCACCGAGCGGTTATACTCGGAGATGATGATAAAGCACTTGGACGGATCATCAACCGGCTTGCCACCAATCGCCAAGCTCATGTCGATCACCGAAATAGTCTGACCCCGGATGTGTGCAATGCCTTTTACGATCGGATTAAGATTCGGTAGCATGGTCAAGCGTGGGCATTGCAGCACTTCGCGGACTTTAAACACGTTGATGCCGTAACGCTGTGACCCGTTGAGTTTAAAAGTCAGCAGCTCCAACCGGTTTTGACCGACTAATTGTGTGCGCTGATTGACCGAATCCAGAATTCCCGCCATAACGTGCTACTCCCAGGGGTATTTAAAGTGTTTCTTATGACTCACATACCCCTTAGGATAACAGAGGTATTTTGCATAACAGGAGACGTTTTGTGTTTTTCTCAACGCCAGTATCCAAGGCGACTCGCCCTATTGGTTTGTTTATCGGCATTTTCTGCCTTTTCTTAAACGAAAATGGCATGGCGGCCAGCGCCGAGCCGGCCTATCAGGAGCCATCGAGTATCACTCAGGCGGCAGAGTCCTTTGTGATCAGCCAGTTACCGACAGAAAACACGCTCCAACATCAAGTGCGAGTGACGCCACTGGATCCGCGTCTGAAATTCGATCGCTGCGCCACCGAGCTGGAAACCAGCTTGCCGGGACGCCAGAGCATCACCTCACGCGCCACCGTTCTGGTACGTTGCCCAACCCAAAACTGGCAGGTCTATGTCCCGGTCAAGATTTTGTCGGTTAGCCCCGTTGTCGTCAGCGCCCGCGCCATGCGCAGCGATACGGTACTACAAGCCGATGATCTGACCTTGGTGTATAAAGATGTCCGTCAAGCACAAGCACGG
>JBOFCH010000042.1:0-4637 GCA_051645985.1 Plesiomonas sp.
CTGCGCAGTGTACTGGGCGACAGCAACCGTCTGCAACAATACGAACAGTGGCAGTTGCAAGAAGATCATTACCAATGTCGAATCAAAGTCGAGTTAGTTGGGATCCCCGTTTCAATTGCGGGCACGTTACTGATCACCCCTATCGCCGAGGGCTGCCAAAACCAAATCGAGTTGGATATCAGCTGTGGCATTCCGTTTATCGGCGGTAAAGTCACCGACTACATCATGCGTGACTGCCGCGCCCTGATGCAAGCCGAGTATCGCTATCTGCAACAGCAGATCAGTGCTGATAGCGCTGTGGCCTGATTATGGGGACTCGTGAGCGAATTTTAGATCACAGCCTGCTGCTGTTTAACCAACGTGGGGTCGCGTGGGTGACGACATTAGATATCGCCACCGAAATGAGCATCAGCCCCGGTAACCTCTATTATCACTATCACGGTAAAGAGGAGCTGGTTCTACCGCTACTGGCCGAGTTTCAGTTGGCGATCGACCGCTTAAACCGCAATGTCAGTACCGATGTACAGACGTTGGATGATTGCTTGCCACTCTTGTACACCCTGCTTGGGGTATGTCGCCATTACCGTTTTATCCTGCGGGATCAGAATTTTTTCCTGCAAGAAGGTACCGGAATGTCGGCACATTTACCGCGCAAATGGCGACGTGTGCTGCGTAGCTTGCAGGCGTTCAGTCTCAATCTGATTGCCCGCTTTAGTCCTTACTTGCAAGAAGACGAGCAGCAATTGCTGGCGGATAATCTGGTATTGATGGGGCTAAGCTGGCTGTGCTTTGAACCACACCTGTCCGGCACTGCGCACCGCAATCCAAATAGCGACGAGTGGTTACCGGAAGATGAGGAGCTACTGCTCCAAACAGGGATCAGACGGCTAACCGCAGTGCTGACGCCTTACCTTTCCTTGTCAGCCGCGCGCGCCTGCTCAGCCGAGGCGCGTTGAAGATGTGCGGCAGCAAATGCCGCACATCGGTTCATCGCTTCTTGCGACTCCGGCAACAACTGGAATAACGGAAACACATGCGGCATTCCCGGCCATACCGTTAAATCCACCACACCACGCTGCTCACGCATTCGGGCTGCTACCCGCACGGAGTCATCCATCAAAATCTCCAGCGAGCCAACATGAATCATCATGGGTGCCAGTTGATGTAAATCGGCGTACACCGGTGAAATCAGCGGCTCACAAGGCAATTTCCCTTGGAGATAGCAATTACGCATCAGCAATAACGAGCCTAAATCAAAGAAGGGATCTTCGTTACGCATAAAAAACGCTGACGGGCTGTTCAGTGCCATATCGGTTGCGGGTGAGAACAAAAGGCCGGCCGCTGGCTGCGCCATATTGTGTTCGCGGATTTGCAGCAACGTCGTCAACACCAGATTGCCACCGGCCGAATCACCGGCCAAAATAATCTGTGACGGTAAAATCCCCTGCTCCAATAACCCGCGGTACACCTGAAAACAATCCTCTACCGCGGCGGGATAAGGAAACTCTGGCGATAACCGGTAATCCACCATGATGCCACGAGCATGGCAGACTTCGGCCAGTTTACCCAGTAAAGAAAAGTGCAACGCCGACGCTTTCAAGCAAAAACCGCCGCCGTGGAAAAACAGCAATACCGTTTGTCCCACGGGCTGACCGGTGGTGATCCAATCACAAGGCACGCCATTGATAGTATCTGGGATCGCCTCTAACAAGGCGGCGCTGGACACATAATGGCTCATGTTGTCCAGACCGCTGATCACCGCCCGTAACTCAGCGACGTTCTCACAACGTTGCAAACGAGCGCGCATTGCCTGTGCCAGTAGTTTATTGAGCGCTTTTGAACTCCAGCTTGGCATGTTGTTTACTCCTTGATGACCGGCTTACCCGTCGACAGGAAACGCCACGGCCTTTTGCCGCACCACTTTAGCCACCTCACTCAACGTCGCCTGCTCAAGTGCGGCCAGCGACTCTTTCAGGTATTGCCCGATCACATCGAATCCGGGCAATGAACGTCGGCAACAGACAAATCCAAAATTCAGGTGTCCGGCATAACTGAGCAGTGTGATATTCAACGTCTGCCCCGGTAACAGCAGCGACAATGGGTAGACATCCTCTACTTTGGCACCGCAGAAATAGAGCGTTTCTTTCACTCCAGGCACATTGGATATCAGCATATTAGTGGCCGGCGGCAGATAATGGTTCAATCCCAGCCGACCAGAGAGCAGCGACAGCGCATTGACCAAAATCGCATACTGGTAATACGCATCGGGATGCAATTCCAGCGCCTGATATTTGATGCCTTCGGTGGAATTACGCACTGAGTGCAAACGACGCAACGGCGGATCATCGCTACGCCCCATTTCAACCAATCCCAGCGTCATTTTATTGGTTGCGCCCTGCTCATTGCTTGTACCATGACGTAGGTTCAACGGCATCAGCGCCACCAACGGTTTCTGTTCTTTCCAGTTGTGTGCCTGCAAATAACGGTGCAAAGCCATATCACACACGGTGAGTACCACATCATTCATCGTAACGCCGGTCAGTTTGGCTATCTGATTAAAGCGATGTTGTGGCAAGCTGACCAATGTTACCCGTCGCGCCCGTTCTGGACTGAGGTTAAACGGCGTATGTGGCGCAGTAAATGGCATTTTCAGCCCCAGCCCACTGCTGGCATTCGCACGCAAAAAACCAGAGCACAACTTGAGCAAGCCCAATGACGCCTTAGACTGCTTTAGCCATAAATCCGGGTTCAGTAGACTGTGCAGTAACGCCTGCTTGTGTTGCTGCCGCTCGGTCACATCCGGCTGTTCAGCGGTCGCCCAGAACGGAACAAATTCGGTTTGGCTTGGCTCGGTCTGACAACTGCGCAGAAACAGTTTGGATGCACGGACGCCGTCAGCCAGCGAATGGTGCAATTTAAACAGCACGGCCACTTTGCCGTCTTTCAAACCATCAATAATCCAAACTTCCCATAGCGGACGACTGCGATCCAGCACATAGCTATGAATACGAGAGATCAGCTCTAGCAGCTGATAATGATCACCCGGCTCAGGCAAACTGGAGCGCCGGATGTGATAAGACAGATCCACATATTTCGCCGCCTGCCAGCGGGGCAAATGTGTCAGCCCCAACTCCAAAACCCGGTCAAATGGGCTTTGAACCGGCCCACCGCGTAGCATTGACTGATGCAGGTGGGCCGCATAATCCGATTGTTCAGCTGAGGGGCTGACAATCATCAGACCTGAAATGTGCAAGGGCGTAGTATTGTTTTCAAACACGACAAAACCCAAGTCGAGTAATGAGAGCGTCGCCATGAAAAAGCCTCCTTTACTGCCTGTACTGCGCGTACTGCTGTAGTCCTGTAGATTGACTGGGTTTATCGCCCTGTAGGCTCTTACCTGAGCCTGATCCCTTTCACGTCGTACAACCCGGATCTCACTGGTGCAGAGATCCCGGTTTTGTTGCTCCCGACGCCGCCGCTACTGACGCGCAGCGGCCAGTTTTTCAACACGCTCGGTTAACGCTGCCAATTTGTCATCCAACGATGTCAACTGGGCCGGGTCAACCCCACTCAGACGAGTAAACAGATTCTGTACCCGCTGCTCCACCGCCACACTGCTAGCCAGCGTGTTGTCAACCTGCTGGCGCGTCTTCTGCTCTACCTCTCGCCCCAGCTCCACCAGCTTTTCAAACATGCTCTCGGCTTTTCCATCCAGAGACTGTGCCTCCTGTAAGCTCATGCTGTAAACGCCCAGCCCGGCCAACCAGATATTACGGGCCAACAGGTCATCCTCAGCATCAGACTCAGCCGGAGCATTGTGTACAACATAGTGTTCCATGATAACCTCCTGTGCAGAACCTGCGCCGGACAGGCCGGTACACGCTCAGACCTTATTTCACCGGTGTTTCCGCAACTTTACCCGCAATACGTTTCGCTGCCGCCGCTTTAGCATCCACCGGTTCATCTTTGACCGTGTCTTTCGCCATGGCCTCTTTTACCGGCTCTTTCTCTGCATGCGTTTCCGCGGTGGCCTGTGCAGCCTGTTGCGCTTCCAGCGCGGCGATCACTTCGGTCAAGCGATCCAGCTTATCTTCCATGCCTTGCAAAACAGACACTTCCAGACCGGTAAAACGCTGCACCTGATAATGCAGTTGTTGCTGCATCGCATTACGGGTTTGCTCTGCGGTTTTCTCCACCCGCTCTTTGGTCTGCGCTTCAACTTCACGGCCACGGAAGACCAGCTCATCAAACATGCCGCGCCCTTTCTCAGACAACGAGGTCACTTCTTGCATGCTCTTGGCATAGGCACCCAAACCTGCCAGCCAAATTTTACGGGCAACCGCTTCCTGCTCATTGGCATTACCGGTTTCGTCTTTAGCAAAACCCATATTTAAAATACGCTTTAACATAAACGCCTCCTAATGACTGCTTATATTCCCGTTGCACTGGTCAGAGCACTTGCTCTGATTTAAGCGTACGCAAGTCAATTAGAAGAAACATTCTAAACAGGCTAAAAAAGCATGATCTGTATCAAACTCTATGGCAGAACCTGTGGCAAATAATTCACTAGTGCAAATTATGGCGATATTGCAATGTGAAATGTGAAATGTGAAATAAGCGTATAGGCAGCTAAAGAA
>JBOFCH010000043.1:0-16348 GCA_051645985.1 Plesiomonas sp.
TCGGTATCGCTGGCATTCTCGCCGGCGTAGCGGGCAGAATACAGGCCCGGTGCGCCGCCAAGGCAATCTACGGCTAGCCCGGAGTCATCGGCAATGGCTGGTAGCCCCGTCAGTCGGCTAGCATGACGCGCTTTGAGAATGGCATTTTCAATGAAGGTGAGGCCGGTCTCTTCGGCCGAGTCGATCCCGAATTCACTTTGGGCGACTACATCCAATCCGAAGGCTGACAGTAAATCGGCCATTTCACGTACTTTGCCTTGATTACCGGTCGCCAGAACCACTTTTTGCTGTGCCTTTTGCATCACGTCATCCGCCTGTGTCAAATCAGTTTCTGTGGGCGAGATGGTAGCGCGCTTGGCTGTTTGGTGCTAGAGGCGCGTGGCGCGGCAAGGTGTGGCGGAAAGGGTGACGAAGATACGGCAGGCCACCGGCCTGCCTCGATAGACACTGGGTTTATCGGGTATTTAATCGGTGTAGAAGGTCTGCTGGAAGTGCAGCACCCCAGAGGCGGTGGCCGACTGAATATTCAGGGTAAAGCGGTAGGTTTCTTCGTTGACGATCGGCACTTCTGCCAGATAGTAACGGGCGCTGCCTTCTTGTACCGGAATAAATGTCAGCTCACGGGTATTGCCAATCAGGTTTTGTGCCTGTCCGCTGAGGTTGATATTGACCGCGGGTTTTCCGGCTACGCTATTATCCAGCGCGGTGACGGTGAGTACGGCGCGATAATTACTGCGCGTCAGGCCATTTTGCCGGGCAATGTCCGGTGTCAGTAAGGTCGATGGAAAGACGCTGTAGTGGATGTCCAGATTACCGAGAGTCTGGAACTGTTCGGCCTGTACCGGCTGAGCGAGTAACGGTAGACACAATAGCAGCGCTGCCAATAGTGGTGAACCGGCACGCTGGGTGCGGGTAATCCATAACGCCCAAATACGAGTCAGCATGGTTTCCTCCTTGAAACCGGTAAAAGCATCGTCCGGCTCAGTTGCCGGTGGGGTGAGTGGTCAGTTTAGCAGCGCTTGTACCGTGTCCGGAATTTGCTGCGGATGCTCGATACGCACATATTTGTGCCGACCCAACTCACCTTTTTCGATACAGACATTGCCTTTAGCCACGCGAAACTGCTTGGCCAAAAACTTCGTCAAGTGGGCATTAGCCTGACCATCCACCGGCGGCGCGGTAATGGCGACTTTCAATTCATCACCATGCAGGCCGACGATTTGATCGCGGCTGGCTTTCGGTTGAATGTAGAGGCGCAGTAATAGCGCCTCATCGGTGCGGCTGACCGCCGTTGTTTCTTGACTCACAGCTGCATCCACATAAAACCAAACAGATCCGCACCCAAATAGTTCAGCGCGATCAGGATGATAGAGAGCAGCATCACGGACAGATCCAGACCGCCCATCGGTGGCAGAATACGGCGCAGTGGTGCCAGCATTGGCTCGGTCAGCTGATACAGCACATAGTCCATCGGGCTGCGGCCCTGACTGACCCAGCTTAACAGTGCGCGGATCAGCAGCACCCAGAAAATCATCTTACCGGCCGCTTTCAAGGTGGCCAGTACACCCAGCAGAATATAACCCAGACTCCAGAAGGCCGCGCCGGTTTGTACCATTGCCAGCAGTGGGAATTTGATGATCTGGATCACCAGCACCAGCAAGATAGTGGCGATATCCCAGCCGCCAAAACCAGGGATCAGACGACGGAGCGGTGCAACCACCGGTTGTGTGGCTTTAACCACGAACTGAGAGAACGGGTTATAAAAATCGGCACGGGCAGCCTGCATCCATACCCGCCGTAGCAGGACGAAGACATACAGGTCGATAACAGTGCTCAGCAAAAAAGTCAGTGATTGCATTATGACGCCTTGCAGTTAAATAAAGGGATTAAAACAGTTTTTCCATTTCCTGTGCGCGTTGTACCGCGGCTTGCATGGCTTTGGCAACCATTTCCGGCAAATGTTCCTCATTGAACACCCGGATAGCTTCGGCCGTGGTGCCGCCTTTGGAGGTGACTTGCGCGCGCAGCGCTGGCAGCGAGGTGTGCGGGTTCTCCACCACCATACGGGCTGCGCCTAATGCGGCCTGTTGTACCAGCTGGCGGGCAGTAACCGGATCAAAGCCTTGACGCTCAGCTTCCGCTTGCATCGCTTCCATAAATAGGAAGAAATAGGCCGGAGCACTGCCGGATGCAGCGATCACGCCATTAATATCACGTTCCTCATCCAGCCAGCAGGTTTGGCCGACGGCGCTCAGCAACGCATCAGCAAATTGGCGATCGGCCGCGTTGACCCCGGCGGCAGCAAACAGACCGCTCATGCCTTCGCCCAGCAGCGCTGGGGTATTGGGCATCACACGGATCACCCGCATGGCGCCCGGCAGCAGTTGTTGCAGGCGCACCACCGAAATACCGGCCGCCAGTGAGATCACCAGTTTATCTTGCCAGTCGAGGTGGGCTAGCGGTGCTAGCGCTTCGGCCATATTCTGGGGTTTGACGCCCAGCACTATCACCTCCGCCTCTGCGGCGGCGCTCAGGTTATCGGCCGCGGTACGGATCCCGTAACGCTCGCCCAGCGCATGCCGGGTCTCGGCCGTGCGATTTGTGGCACAGATCTGTGGGGCGGGAAAACCGGCGCGTAACAGACCGGCGATGATCGCTTGGGCCATATTGCCCGCACCGATAAAGGTAATTTTGCGTTGTTCCATAACCTGAATGCTCCGTCGTCAGTGACCCATAATGGTGACTAAGAATAGTGCTCAAGAATATCTGCAACCCGTGCGGCCAGCTCAGGCGTGCGGTATGGCCGCTGCCTGTGGTGTGCATTCCCCGGGAATCAGATCTTCCGGCATATTGTTCAGTGCTGGCCGTAATCGCGCGCGCCAAAAATTGCGGTACCGATACGCACCATGGTGCTGCCAGCGGCAATCGCGGCGCTCATGTCACCGGTCATCCCCATGGAGAGGGTATCAATTTCTGGATGGCTCTGCTTGAGCTGCTCAAACAGCGCGGTCAGCTTGGCAAAGTCGGCATATTGGGTGGCATAGTCATGACTTTCTTGTGGAATGGTCATCAGGCCACGCAGCCGCAGATTCGGTAAGTGGGCAATCTGATCGGCCAAGGCTGACACCGCACTGGCATCGATACCGGATTTGCTCTCTTCGCTGCTGACTTTTACTTGGATCAGCACGTTCAGCGGCGCTTTGTCCGCCGGGCGCTGTTCACTGAGACGCTGGGCGATTTTCAGGCGATCGACCGTGTGCATCCAGTCAAAGTGCTCGGCGACCAGTCGGCTTTTGTTGCTTTGCAGTGGGCCGATAAAGTGCCATTCCAACTCGGTAGCATACGGCGTGGTGGCAAAATGCTGGATTTTATCCACCCCTTCTTGCACATAGTTTTCACCGAAAGCGCGTTGTCCGGCCTCGATGGCTTCTTGAACCGCACTCACAGGTTTGGTTTTGCTCACCGCCAGCAGTGTAACGGATTCAGGAGCCCGCTCGCATTTTGCAGCGGCGTCGGCGATTTGTCGCTTAATCGCGTGTAGGTTCTCTTTAATACTTTGCATGTCGTTGTTTTAAGGGACTTAAATGGACATAACAGAACTGTTGGCTTTTAGTGTAAAACATAATGCCTCGGATCTGCACCTATCTGCCGGTAACCCGCCGCTGATCCGCGTAGACGGAGAGGTGCGTCGGGTCAATATGCCGGTCCTCGATGGCCGTGAAGTGCGCCGTCTGGTGTATGACATTATGAACGATGTTCAGCGCCGTGACTTTGAAACAGAGATGGAACTGGACTTTTCGTTCGAATTAAATGGCGTTGGCCGCTTCCGGGTGAATGCCTATCAGCAGCAACGGGGTATCTCGGCGGCACTGCGTACCATACCGACAGATATACCAACACTGGAGCAATTAAATGCACCAGAAGTGTTTCGGAATATTGCCATGCAGCCGCGCGGGCTGGTGTTAGTGACTGGCCCGACCGGCTCGGGGAAGTCTACTACCTTGGCGGCGATGCTCAATTATGTCAATCACCATATGCACCATCATATCCTGACCATTGAAGATCCGATCGAATTTATTCATACCAGCAACAAATGCCTGATTAATCAGCGTGAGGTGCATCGGCATACGCACAGTTTTAGCAATGCCTTGCGCTCGGCACTGCGGGAAGATCCGGATGTGATTCTGGTCGGGGAGCTGCGCGATCTAGAAACTATCCGCTTGGCGCTGACGGCAGCCGAAACTGGCCATCTGGTATTCGGTACTCTGCACACCAGCTCCGCGGCGAAAACCATTGACCGTATTGTGGATGTGTTTCCCGGCACCGAGAAGGACATGGTTCGGGCCATGCTGTCTGAATCGTTGAAGGCGGTGATCTCGCAGGTGCTGATGCGTAAAGAAGGCGGCGGCCGGGTGGCGGCGCACGAGATCATGCTGGGAACACCCGCCATCCGTAACCTGATCCGGGAAGATAAAATTCACCAGATCTACTCGATTTTGCAGACCAGTTCACGCCAAGGGATGCAGACCTTAGAGCAAGCCTTGAATGTGCTGACCAGTCAGGGTGTGGTCAGTCATGAGGAGGCGCAGCGTAAGATGAATTCACTGATGGATGGCGGCATCTCCAGTGGAGCCAGTGTAGGATCAGCAGGCGCAGGAGCGATGGGCTATGGTTTCGCTGGATGAGTTATTGCAGCAGATGTTGCAGCAAAGCGCCTCGGATCTGTATATCTCGGTAGACGTACCGGCGCAATTGCGGATTAACCATGAATTGCAACCGTTGGGTGACGCTTTATCTGCCGAGACGGTTACCGAGCTGGTGGCGCAGGCGATGGGGGCGGAGCGCTTTTTGCAGTTCTGCCAGCAAAAAGAAGGCAACATGGCGCTGGTACGCCCGTTTGCCCGTTTCCGGGTGTCCGGCTTTTGGCAGCGTGAGTTACCCGGTATGGTGATCCGCCATATCCGTACCGATATTCCAACGATTGATGAGTTGGGATTACCGATGCTGACCGGCGAGTTGGCGATGACGCGTAAGGGGCTGATCTTGGTCGTGGGGGCGACTGGCAGCGGTAAAACCACCACCTTGGCGGCGATGCTCGGTTATCGCAATGAGTTTGACCATTCGCATATTTTGACGGTAGAAGATCCGATTGAATTTATTCACCCGCATAAACGCTGCCTGATCACCCAGCGTGAGGTGGGGATGGATACCGAAAGCTACGAGGTGGCACTGCGTAACGCACTGCGTCAGGCTCCGGATGTGATCCAAGTCGGCGAGATCCGTACTCGCGATACCTTGCAACATGCCATCGGTTTTTCGGAAACCGGGCATTTGTGCATCGCGACTTTGCACGCCAATAACGCCAGTCAGGCGTTAGAGCGGATGGTACACATGATCCCAGAAGGCAGCCGCGAAGCGTTCTTGTTCGATCTTTCCAATAACCTACGTGCCATTATTGGTCAGCAGTTGGTGCCGGGGATCACCCCGGGGCGACGTTTGCTGGTGCATGAGATTTTGATTAATACCCCGCGCGTTACTGATCTGCTGCGTAAAAATCAGCTGTATGAACTGCGTGAAGTGATGGCCGGTAACAGTGAAATCGGCATGTGTACCTTTGACCAGTCGTTGTACAGCCTGTACCGACGTGGCCTGATCAGCTATACCGATGCGCTGCATTATGCTGAATCGGCCAACGATCTGCGTCTGCGCATTCGCAGCAGTGGTGATGAGCCGTTCTCACCCAATACCTTCGATGATGTCACCGTCGACTTGAGCTGAGCAGGCTTTTGCCTGCTGGGAAGGGCTACGCTAAGATAGTGAGCTTGGTGGGAGCACGATATTCATTTGGGTCGGCAACGGATCAGTTTTCAGGAGTGGCTATGACGCTGCAAACCTCGGTAGAGGTCAAAAACAAACTGGGCATGCATGCTCGCCCGGCGATGATGCTGTTTGAACTGGTACAAAAGTTTGATGCTCGGGTGGTGTTACGCAATGCAGCAGGCACAGAGGCCGAAGCCAGCAGCATTATTGCTATGCTGATGCTGGAGTCTGCGCAGGGCGGACAAATCAGTATTCAGGTCGATGGCCCGCAGGAAAAAGAAGCCATGGAGGCGGTGGTCGCGTTGTTTGAAAGCGGATTTGATGAGGAGCTGTGAGGCTCCTCAGCGCAATGCATGAATGCCATCGGGTACATGATGTGCTAAGCGCGATGCGTTAATCCAGATGCATTCTGGCGGCTTGGCGAAAAGCACTAAAATCACGACAAGCCAGCAGTGCTTTGCTGGCTTTTTCACTCATCAGCGCCAAAAACAGCTCGTACAGTCCCATCGCCTCTTCATAATCTGCTTTGCTAATCGCCAGCAAAAAGATCACCTGAACCTTCTCACCATTTCCCCACTCGATCCCTTCTGGGGCCAGTACGGTGTACACGCAGGTGCGGTGAGCCAGCAGCATCAGTGAGTGCGGGGTGGCAAAGCCTTCGCCGAGCAGGGTGGGAACGATCCGTTCACGCTCGGTGAGTGAGGCATGAAAGCTGGCGGGGACAATCTCTTCTTCTTCCAGTTGCTGACACAAGCGGCTGAACAGCGCCTCTTGGGTTAGCGGTTGATCGGCCAGCCAGAAATGGCGACGGGAGAAATATTTGTCCAGCAGGTAGGGCCGCGTACGATCCACCAGCACCAGTTTGCCTAATTGTTCGAGCTGAAACGGCGTTGGAAACGGATTGACTTGCAGCAGTGGCAAACCTTTATCTTCTAACCGGACATGGCTTATCACAAAGTCGGCCTGAATATCGCTCAGGGCTTGGTACTCTCGAACACTGGTCAGCACGCTGAGTTGCAGTTGTGGATAGTCGCGGCGGATCCGCGCTTCTAACAGGCGTGAGGTGGCATTGACGCCATCACATACCAGCAGAGCATGGGGTGGGCGGCGATAGCCAATATCATAGTTCCGCTCAAGTCCAACCCCGATGTGGATCACCAGATAACCGATTTCATGGTCGGTAACCTGTTGCTGGTGCTGGCGGCTCCAATCGGCAATCGCGGATAGCGTGATGTCATAAGCCAGCGGGTAGTGTTGTTTGATGTGATCGGTCAGTGGGTTATAGCTGGCAATCTTGTATTTCACCCGCAGCAGCATGGGGCTGATGTGGGCTTGTAGATCGCGTCGCAATGGCTGGTCGGCGCGCAGATCGTAGGCGTAGTGTTGATAAATATGGTTCAGCAGGTGCTCAATCAACGCCTGACACTCCTGGGCTTGAGCTGGGCTGAGTTGATCCGGTGGCAGACTACAGCGCCCTTGTAGCTCGATAGCCAGCAGGGTGACTTCGCCAGCGCCCGGCGGTGTTAGGGTGGGTAAGCGGGCGAGGATTTGGCCTGCCAAGATCAGTGCAGCCGGAGCCAGCTCTGGACAATCAAACGGAGCCTGCTGCCGTCCTGCCGCTAGACGGGATAGCAACACGGCACAATACAGGCTGAGTTGTTGGCGGCTGTCATCGGAAAAGCGCAGTGGCGCTTCGCTCAGCAGTTCTTGTAGCTGGGTGCGGATCACCGCCAGTGTCCGGCTTGGACACAGCAGATCCAGCAGCGCTTGTACGGGTTGTCCGAGCTGTTGCTCTTGAGCCAGTAACTGAGTGAGACAGCTGCGGATCGCTTGTTCGCGTCCCTGAATACGCAGCCCTTGGTGGGCCTTGCTTTCTACCGACAGATCAAACTGAGCCAGCCGTTCACGTACTTCGCTCATATCGCCTTGTAGGGCATTGCGGCTGAGGTACCACGTATCGGCCAGTTCATCCAGTTTGATTGGGCGCTCACTGCCGAGCAGCAAGATCATCAGGTGCATAATTCGCTCCCGGCTGGTGCGGGGCGGCGTGCGCTCTTCACTTAGGCTCGCCAGCAGGGCAGAGAATAATTGAGGATGATAAATCGTGAGCTGATACCCCTCGCCGCGCTGGTGGGTGAAATGGGCGCCATGCGGGGTAATGATTTCGTTGAGCAGGGTAACGTCGCTGCGCACGGTGCGGGTTGAGACTTGCAGCCGATGAGCCAGCTCCTCTTGGGGTAAGGTCTCCTGACGCAGCGCTTCAAATAGCTGACGCAGGCGGGGATGAGGGAAGATGGTCATGGCTCTCTCCTTTGCATATGACGCATAAAAAGCCCCCAGCATGCCGCGTTGTGCTTGCTGGGGCAAGTCAGAGGGGCAGATTAGTCCAGCGCGGCTTTCACCATGGCCAGTAACTGGCGGACATCCTTGGTGCGGGTCTCACCGCTTTGCGCATCGATGATTGAGCTGTATACGTGCGGGATCACTTGCGGCACGCCCGCATCCAGTGCGATCTGCAATATTTCGGCGAAATTATCCAGATCGATACCGCCGGTCGGCTCCAGAATAAAATCGTGTCGGGCGCAAGCGTCGGCAACGGCTTGGTACTCTTCGCGACAACGCAGCCCTCCCATTGGGAAAAATTTCACTGAGCTACCGCCCATGTCTTTGAGCATGCAGATAGCCGTATCGATAGGAACCAGTGCCGCGGCGGCTTGCGCGCTTAATGGGCCGGTGGAGATTTTTACGATCCCCGGGGTGCCACTCGGGGAAATCAGCCCGTTCACCAGCGCCGGCGCATTCCCCAGCAGAGCGCGACTGGCGCCAATACCGGTGAACACCTGATTGACATGCTGTGGTTGCAACCGACCCGCCAGCTGCGCCACCATGGCCGACTGCTTAGGATCGCCAGCGCCCAAGCCAATGGAGAGGGCGTTATCGATCAGGCCCGCATAGTCACGCATATCCGATTCTGCGCTCTCCAGATCCGGATAGTTTTTGGATAACACGCCGACTAACACATGGCCTTCCGCCGCCTCAAAAATAGCGCGGGCATTGTGCTTGGAGCCAGCCAGTACGTTCAGGCAGACACGGTTACGGTAAAAACGATCAGACAAGGACATGGATTACTCCTGATTCAGTTGGCAGAGGGCATCTCGGATTTGCAGCAGTTGTGTGGCGCTGACACTGCGCACATCAATCTCGATAATGCCTTCATTGGCTTTGTAGCCTCGGCAGTAAATCGCCGGTTGGCCTTGTTCTAGGCGGGTGACGACGGTGGCGGCGTTCATTCCGAAGCGCTCGGCATCGATGCGGATCTCACAACGGGCGATGTCGCGCCCGGCCGCATCCCGCACCGGACGGCTATGAAGGCCGGGCAGAGCGTTGAGTGTATCGACCAGCGGCATCATGCGCTCGGTCATGGCGGCCGCGGTTTCCGCCGGCGTGGCGACATAGCGTTCGATGGCACGGGTCAGACCGAGGATCCCCTCTTTGCCGATCTTCATAGCGCGGCCAATCCCGGCACTTTGTTGTTTGACCCACTGCACGTATTCTTGTCGTCCCAGCACCAGACCACTGGTTGGCCCTTCGATGGCTTTGGCCCCGCTGTAAATCACCAGATCGGCACCTTCACGCACGAAACGTTGTAAATCTTCTTCTGCCGCCGCATCCACAATCAGAGGTAACTGGTGTGCATGGGCTATCTCGGCGGCTTGTGCCACACTCAAGATGCTTTTTTGCACACAGTGATGGGATTTGATGTACAAGAGCGCCGCGGTGCGTGGCGTAATGGCGGCGGCCAGTTGGCTGGCTGAGCACTCATTGGCATAGCCCGCTTCCACCACTTTACCGCCACCGAGAGTAACCATGGTGCCGATGGGTGCACCGAAGTTAACGTTGTGCCCTTTGGGGATCACTATCTCACAGGGAACATCGTGGGCGTGGGCATGCAGATGCTCTAGGCGGTATGGATCGCCGCGCACGATCATCGCGGCGACTGACTGGGCAATCCCGGCGGCAGCACAGGAAACTACTACGGCATCGTCGACCTGTAACAAACGCGCCAGAAACGCGCCGGTTTTATCCACCAGATCGCTCATTTCGAAATAGTGTCCAGCGCCTTGTAACATGGCTTGGCATGTTTCGTCGGCGGGGGTCGAGACACCCAACTTGGTCATACGGCCGGAGGCGTTAATCACCTCTTTCAGTTGGTATTTCGTGTGTACAGAAGGCTCATGCATGGGGGTATTCATGGAAGACATGGTGTTGTGTCCCGTAGTCGGTGAGAGTGCACTGACCGCTCACTATTGCGGCCAATGGACGGATCAGTAGGTCGCCCTGACGGCAAACCTGCTCACAATCCTCAAACTGTTGCGGCTGTTGTTGCAGCGTGAACAGGGTTAGATCGGCGCTCATGCCGGGGGCTAACCGGCCGCGATCGTTCAGCCTCAGCGCGGCGGCCGGATGCGCCGTGACACAGGCCAATACCTGTGGCAGCGACATGCCGAGCAGTAAAAATTTGGACATGATATGGGCTAGCCCGAACACCGGGCCATGGAGCCGGTTTTTACAGTAGATATCCGAGCTGATGATGTGTGGCAGCTGCCCTTGTGCGATGGCCTGTTCGGCCACGTGGAAACTGAAACTGGCGCTGCCATGGCCGACATCCAGCAACATGCCGCGTAGCAAGGCGGCGTGGACCGCCGGGCGTACGTGGCCCTCAACGGTCAAGATCCGGTTGGGTTTGCCGTTGTAGCAATGGGTCAGGATATCGCCTTGACCGAGCAGGGCGACGATCTCGTCCAGATCCGGTGGCGTATTGCCGACGTGTACCATCAGTGGCAGATGTGGATAACGCCGCTGTAGCTGTTTGGCCTGTTGCAGCGGCCATAGGCCATTGCTGCCCACGACGCTGGCACTCATGCGGGCTTTCAGGCCGACAATAAACTGCGGGTGGCGCTGTAACGACGCCTCCAGCAACGGCAGATCCAGATCTTGCTGCGCGGCTAATTCATTCTGGCGGCGCAGACCAATCCGTGACAGGTTGATCAACGCTTGTACGCGGGTCCGGCAACGGGGGATATCACCCGCAAATGCATCAATATCATCGGCACCGGTGCTGCCCGCATCCACTACCGTGGTGACGCCAGCTTGTACCCCGACCCGATCTGGCTCATCGTGATACAGCGGAGAGTTTGCATAGCAGTGGGTGTGGCTGTCTATCCAACCGGCGCTGAGATAGACCTGTCCTTGCAGGTTCAGGGTTTGTCGCGCGCTGGCTTTTTCTGGCAGTGTACCGATGGCGACAATGTTGCCCTCATGGATAGCCACGTCGATCAGGCGTGGTTGCCCGTGGGGGATCTGCTGATCCCCGAGGCTGTCATCGACACTGAGGGCTTGGCGAATAATCAGATCGTACATCAGAGTCCTCCGTTTAGCTCAAGGCTATCGGGAATGCGGCACCGAAGATCATGGCGCCGAGAATAGCTCCACCGGTGATGGGCTTGTTCCAGATATAGAACAGCAACGCCCCAGCCAATGAACCGATACCGATAGGAATGGAGGCCCCCATCGCTGACAGGATAATCAAAGGGCCAAGAAAACGACCGGAGCTGTTACCGGCGCCCATCATTACATCCGCGCCGTATGTCGAATCGCTCTGATTAATTGTAAATTTACGTGCTAGAACAATGATATAACCTATGGCTAAACCAATCAGCAGGCCGGTGACTAACGCGGCGGCAAAATTCTCTACCGGGTACATGATCCCCGCGCCCATCAGCAGGGCCGGGATCCCCAGTCCGACGCCCGTTTGAATCGCGCCTCCGATGTCCAAAATCCCGACCAGTGAGCCTTCGATGATGCGGGCAAACAGGAAGCTGGCACCAAATGCCGCTACCGCGCCGTAGACACCGGTATCGATACCGGCGCGCAGCATGGAGACGAATGCCACTTCGTTAAAGGCCCCGACGCCATACAGGTAGTACATGTGAGTACCGGCAAAGACGCCTGAGGAGAGCAGGCCAACAAAAATCGGGAACGACCAGTCGGCATACCAGAAGTTATTGTGCAGTTTCTCATCCATTATGCAGACTCCTTATTTACCGCTGATAGCACTGTGGATATGGTTCAACCAGTCGGGAATACCGAGCTGGAATGACTGGATCAGTTGCATGTCAAAGCCGCGGAAGAAGGCACTCAGTACAAACAGCAAGACGATCGTGGCCATCATTATCTTGGTCACTTTATTCCAGCCGCTCTCTTCAACACCTTTACCAATCAAGATCCCGAGCACCAAACCCGGAACGGCATTGCCCATAATCAGTTGTGCCAGACCGCCGAAAATGGTGCCCCAAAATCCAGATTTCTTACCGGCCTCAATGGCGGCCAGCCAGAAGATCACCGGCATCACGGTGTTCACCAGCAAGTTGGCGGCGGGAACCAGCACTTTAACGGCGGTGACTTGCAGCGCTGCGGGAACGGCGGCGGCAGTACTGTTTAAGAAGCCCACCACAATGGCACCGAGAATGCCGCAGGCGATGGCCATCTTGCGTGGGTCATACAAGGTGGAGGCCAGATCGCGGTTTTTGATCATCAAAGCGGCCGCGCCCCAGTGCGGCAAAATGCGGTGATCGACATCCTGCGTGAAGGCACCTGCGGCCACGGTGGAGGCCCAGGCATTGAAGAAAAATCCTAAGCCAAACGAGAAGTGCGCGGCAGGATCGCCTTCGCAAGAGTTGAGTTCGCCGAGGGTTCGAAAGGCCCCCATGCCTTGAGTGGTGGGGGCATGGAACATCCGTGCCGCACCGGCACCGACGCCTACACCAACCAGCCCTCCGATAATCAGGGATTTAAACAGTATGACTAAAAACATGTCCGGCTCCTTGTCTTGGCCGCATCAGAGACGGGTGAAGTTCACCTGACTGGTATCCAGCGTGACCATGTTCACCGTAATATCGAGCGTGACACTAAACTCATGCCGCTGACGCGGCAGAAAGATAAACAGAAAACGTTCGGTCCAGCAGCGTTCACCGGCATCGACCACGCTGATATCCTGTGGCTCGATGCGCAGTAACACCTGCTGCGTTTCCCGCAGCAGGGTGGTCTGCACCTGTCCCAGCGCGGCGGCAAATGCCTGCTGGCGGGTCGCGCCTTTACCGCTGACTCTGACCTGACGGGTGGTGACCTCTTTCATCAGGCGATACCGTGTTTCTTGGTAAAGGCTTCCACCAGTTTTTGTCCCAGCTCTTCTTTGTCCATAAAACCAAAGCCGAGCACGACGCAGCCTTCGTTGATGGCGGTAACCCCTTCTTCTACCGAACGCATACCGTAACGGCACTTATAGCCATATTTGGTTTGCGCCGTGATGGCACCCGCACCGCCGCTGCCACAGAAGGAGATCCCTAAATCGGCTTGCTCTTTGTGCATCACATCGCCCAGTTTCATGTCGGCAGCCATGCCGGGAATGATGGTGACACTGGCGCCTGCGGCTTGCGCGCCGGCACCGACTTTCTGACCTTTACCCAGACGATCGCCAATCACAAGTTTGATTCCAGACATGTCATTCTCCTTTTACTGAACTGAGTTCGTTTTCTTTGGCTACTTCAAAATGTACTGACAGCAGGTGCGCCTCTTCACCGGCTAGCCCGCTAAACCAGCCGGTGACTTGGGTGGCTAGTTGCAGGGACAGGGCTGAGATCTCCTCAAACAAGCTGAGGTCGACATCCGGTAACGGTTCGCCACTGTGTGAGCGCCAGACCATGGCTTTTAGGTGTGAGCCGAGCATTTGGTGCTGCACGTCATCGGGCACAATGCCGTATTCAGACAGCAGGTCGAGTCCCCGGCATTGCAACTGTTCTACTTCCGGTTGCAGCGCTTGTTCGTCAGGAAGGGGGGTGGCTAACATGGGTTCTCCGTAACGGCACATTCAATAAGATGGCGTTACCTTACAAAGGGGAGCACAACAGGGGGAGAAGGGCTTTTTCCAGTTACAACTGGAAATAATGGCAAACATGACACAAAGCGCGGAATTTACTCGAGCCGGATCACTTTAGCCTTGGGCAAGGGGAGCGAAAACAGTGAAGAGCCTCACGAATTACGTGCTGCAATCAGGATGCTGAAAAATGTGATCCCGGCAGTGAACGCCTTTGCATACAAGCCTGTAGACGATGGTCGCTTAGGAAGAAACACTGAGGAAGAGAGACTTAGAAGGGAATACTAGGGTGGAGCAGCGTGCAATACAGGCTATTTGGCGACTACGGTTAAGGCAGCGCTCGCCGGCGTGGCGAGGCTGATTTATCGGTGTATAGGCGGATCAGCGTGTAGTTTGGTCAGAGTATAGATTGGTGAGACAAGGGCGCGCACTCAGCCCAGATTCTGCTCAAACCAGCTTTCCAGAATGACGCAAGCTGAGGCGGCATCGACTCGGCCTTTATCCAGCGCACGAAAACCGCCGCTGGCGAACAGGTGCGAGCGCGCCTCTACCGTGCTCAGGCGCTCATCATGCAGCACCACTTTTTGTCCAAAGCGCCCTTGCAGGCGATTGGCAAACTTACGGGCGCAGGCGGTGACCGGTTGCTCGGTGCCATCCATATTTAATGGTAGGCCGACCACCACCAGATCCGGTTTCCACTCCTTGAGCAGTTTTTCCAACTGCCCCCAGTCGGGGATCCCATCACGGGCTTTCAGTGACGCGATAGGACGCGCGGTGGCGGTAATTTCTTGCCCGATGGCGACACCGATACTTTTGGTGCCGAAATCAAAGGCCATCATGGTTCGACTCATAGAGAAAGGCTCACGTAGACAACATTAAGCATGACCGGCCTGTGGCGCGATTTGGCGGATATCAATGCCCAGCTTGCGCGCAGCGGCTTGCCAACGCTCATTGATGGGGGTGTTAAATAAAATCTCTGGATCGGCTTCCACCGTTAGCCACGCATTGGCTTTGATTTCGTCTTCCAGCTGATCTTTTTCCCAGCCAGCATAACCTAGCGCTACCAACACTTGTTTGGGTTGATGCGTGGTGCCGAGAGTTTCCAGAATATCGCGCGAGGTGGTGATCATCACCTCGGGCGTCAGCTGCAAGCTGGCACCGAACTGATCGCTTGGGGTGTGCAGTACGAAGCCGCGATCGTTGGCCAGTGGACCACCGGCGAGCACCGGACGATTCAGTCGGATCGCCGGATCGCGCGGCTCGGGTGTGATCTCGACCTGTGCCAGCATCTCTTCCAGCGTCATTTCAGACGGACGGGTCAGGGTGATGCCCATGGCACCATCGGTCGCGGTGTGTTCACAGATATACACCACCGAACGTTTAAAGAACGGATCCTGCATGCCCGGCATGGCCACGAGGAAATGGTTTTGCAAGTTCATGGTAGGTCGGAATCACCAGATTGAAAGTCACTAAAATCAGTACCTCTGTCGCGAGACAGGGCTGCGAGATGGCAAGTATGCCAGTGTCGGGGGGCTGTCGTCACGCACAGTGACTCGCTTGGCGCGCAGACATGCGCCCGTTGTCCGGACAAGGATAGAGACGCCATACAGTGCCGAACGCGACGATTTTTTGCCGCGTTCAGCAAACCGTATTCGGCACGCCGTATCAGGCAAGTTTGCCCAAACGGCGCTCGATAGCATCCATCAGCATACCGGTAATGGAGACCGGGAAGGCGGCTTCAATCTCACGGATACAGGTTGGGCTGGTGACGTTGATTTCAGTCAACTTGTCGCCAATCACATCCAATCCGACAAAGATCAGCCCTTTTTGCTTGAGTACCGGAGCCACCGCGCGGGCAATGGCCCAATCCGATTCACTCAGTGGACGCGCTTCCCCACGGCCGCCGGCCGCCAAGTTACCGCGCGTTTCGCCACTTTGTGGAATACGGGCCAGACAGTAAGGTACCGGTTCCCCGTCGACCACCAAAATGCGTTTGTCACCGTCGGTAATAGCCGGAATAAAGGTCTGGGCCATGCAAAAGTGCTGCTGATAACCGGTCAGGGTTTCGATGATCACGGACAGGTTCGGATCGCCGGCTTTGACGCGGAAAATTGAGGTGCCGCCCATGCCGTCTAGTGGCTTGAGAATGATGTCACCGTGCTGCTGGTGGAAAGCGCGGATCCGCTCGGCGCTGCGGGTGACCAAGGTGGTCGGGGTCAGATCGGAAAACCAGGCGGTAAACAGCTTTTCGTTACAGTCACGCAGGCTTTGCGGCTTGTTGACAATCAGGGTTCCAGTTTCCTCGGCCCGCTCCAGAATATAGGTCGCGTAGATATATTCGGTATCAAACGGCGGGTCTTTACGCATCAGGATCACATCCAGATCGGCCAGCGGGATATGCTGCTCGCTGCCGAAACTGAACCAGTGCTGCTTATCGTTTTGCACACTCAGCAAACGGGTACGGGCTTTAGCTTTACCGCTGTCCAGATACAGATCGGCCATTTCCATATAGTGCAGCTCGTAACCGCGCTGTTGCGCTTCTTGCAACATGGCAAAGCTGGAATCTTTCTTGATGTTGATGGATGCAATCGGATC
>JBOFCH010000044.1:0-2342 GCA_051645985.1 Plesiomonas sp.
GGTCGAACAATGACAAGCTCGATGCTTACACCAATAACATCATTCAGGTGTGGAGTAGCGGTGACGGCAAGCACAAAGACCAAGTCGAAAACGGCTACGCCTATATCAAGAAACAGTGCATGCATTGTGTTGACCCGAACTGCGTGTCGGTGTGTCCGGTGCAGGCGCTGCGTAAAGATCCAAAAACCGGCATCGTCCATTACGATCCGAGCGTGTGCACCGGTTGTCGTTACTGCATGATTGCCTGTCCGTTTAGTGTACCGAAATTCCAGTACGACGATCCGCTGGGCCAAATTCACAAGTGTCAGCTGTGCAACCAAAACGGCGTGGAGCGCTTGAATCAAGGCTTGCTGCCGGGTTGCGTGGAAGTGTGTCCGGCGGGCGCGGTGATCTTTGGTACTCGGGAAGAATTACTGGCGGAAGCCAAGAAACGTTTGGCGATGAAAGCGGGCGAGATGTACGCCTACCCGCGTCAGACGGTGGATAGCCAAGATCGCTATGAGAAGGCGATCCCACACTATCAAGAGCATGTCTACGGTGAAAAAGAGGGTGGCGGCACGCAGGTGCTGACGTTGGCCGCGGTGCCATACGAAAACCTGAATTTGCCGAAGCTCGATGAACGCTCTACCGGCTCACGATCAGAAACTGTGCAACATACGTTGTACAAAGGGATGGTATTGCCGATCGCGGCATTTGCTGGTTTGGCGATGCTGACCCGTCGCAGTACCAAGAAATCGGAAAAGTCTGAGCATAAATCTCACCCATCCGAAGCAACTGATAAGAAGGATGACGATCATGGCACACGCTGATGCAAAACCACTGGGTGGGCGTCTGGTCAGCTGGCCGGTGCTGTTCTTTGCCCCGTTTGCGGTTCTGTGCGGGGTCATTATCCTCAAGCGTCTGTTTTTGGGATTGGCCTCCGTGTCTGGATTGAACGGGGGTTATCCGTGGGGCTTGTGGATCTCGTTTGACTTGCTGATCGGTACCGGCTTTGCCTGTGGCGGCTGGGCGCTGGCATGGGCGGTGTACGTGTTTAACCGCGGGGAATATCACCCGTTGGTGCGACCGGCGCTGCTGGCCAGTTTGTTCGGTTATGCCTTGGGCGGCTTGTCGATCACCATTGACGTGGGCCGTTACTGGAACTTGCCCTATTTCTACATCCCGGGTCACTTCAACGTGAATTCGGTGTTGTTTGAAACGGCGGCCTGTATGACCGTGTATATCGGGGTTCTGGTGTTGGAATTTGCGCCTGCGGTATTGGAGCGCTTTGGCTGGAAGGTACCACTGAAATGGCTGAACAAAGTGATGTTTGCCATTATCGCGCTGGGTGCCTTGTTGCCGACCATGCACCAGTCTTCCATGGGATCGTTGATGATTGCCGCCGGGCATAAAATTCATCCGCTGTGGCAAAGCTATGAAATGCTGCCGGTGTTCTCACTGTTAACCGCCTTTATCATGGGTTTTTCCATCGTGGTATTTGAAGGCTCACTGGTACAGGCTGGGTTGGCAGGCAAGGGGCCGAACGAGAAATCGTTGTTCTACCGGCTGACCAAAGTGATCGACATTTTTCTGATCCTGTTTATCGCGCTGCGTTTTGCAGAGATTGTCATCAACGGCAAGGTGAACTACCTCGGTCAGTTTGATCACTATGCCTTGTTGTTCTGGGCCGAAATTGCCCTGATGATTTTCCCGCTGCTGGTTTTCCATTGGGATACTACCCGTAATGATTCCCGTCTGCTGTTTTTGGGCGCGCTCAGCATGCTGCTCGGTTCAGCCTTGTGGCGGATGAATTATTCCCTGATCGCCTTTAATCCGGGAGAGGGATACCACTATTTCCCAACCACGGAAGAGATTTTGATTTCGGTGGGCTTTATCGCCATTGAAGTGTGCGCCTACCTGTTGTTAATCCGTATTTTGCCAGTCCTGCCGTCACTTGAGCGTGTACACCAGGACTATCAGGCTAGCCATGATGTTCGAGGTAAAGAATGAGCCAGCGTATTACTATCGATCCGGTCACCCGGATTGAAGGCCACCTGCGTATTGACTGTGAGATTGCCGACGGCAAAGTGGTGAAGGCGTGGTCATCCGGCACCATGTGGCGTGGTATGGAAGAGATTGTGCAGGGGCGTGATCCGCGCGATGCATGGATGATCATGCAGCGGATCTGCGGGGTGTGCACCAACATCCACGCGATTGGCTCGGTGCGCGCCGTGGAAAGTGCGCTGAACTTGAATGTGCCAGTGAACGCACAGTACATCCGCAACATTATTCTGGCGGCCAGTAACATTCATGACCACGTGGTGCACTTTTATCAGCTGTCGGCGCTGGATTGGGTGGATATC
>JBOFCH010000045.1:0-3967 GCA_051645985.1 Plesiomonas sp.
ACCGCGAGCTTGCCCGAGCTTCAACGCCGAATCGGCATTACGGGCCATAAAGACCTGCTCAATAGCAAACACATCTGGTCGAAACTGGGTAATGATTTCGCACACCCCAGCGTACACCAGACGTAGACGATTCGGCAAATCATCAACCGCAGTACGAATACAGCCACTACCCAGATATTCCAGATGCCTGCCCTGCTGGCGGATCACGCCATAACCGGTGATCCGCGAGCCGGGATCGATCCCCAAAATGATCGACATCGATTACAGCTGTTCAGCCACTTCGTCGGAGATATCACCGTTGTGATACACTTCCTGCACGTCGTCGCAATCTTCCAGCATATCGATCAGACGCAGCAGCTTAGGTGCTGTATCCAGATCCAGTTCAGCTTTGGTGGACGGGATCAGAGAGACTTCCGCCATTTCTGCCACCAGACCGGTTGCATCCAGTGCATCTTTAACGCTACCGAAATCTTCCGGGGCGGTGAAGACATCAATGGTGCTGTCATCGTTGACCACAACGTCATCGGCACCCGCTTCCAGAGCAGCTTCCATCACGGTATCTTCATCCAGACCGGCCGGATAAGAGATCACGCCTTTTTTGGTGAACAGGTAAGATACAGAGCCATCAGTACCCAGATTACCGCCCGTTTTGGTGAACGCATGACGGACTTCAGATACGGTGCGGTTACGGTTGTCACTCAGACACTCCACCATAACAGCGGTGCCGCCTGGGCCGTAACCTTCATAAATGATGGTTTCCATGTTGCTGTCATCATCACCACCCACACCACGAGCGATGGCACGGTTGACCGTATCGCGGGTCATGTTATTGGACAGTGCTTTATCCACAGCAGCACGCAGACGCGGGTTGCTGGCTACATCACCACCACCCATTTTTGCTGCAACCACCAGCTCACGAATCAGCTTGGTAAAAATTTTGCCACGCTTGGCATCCTGCGCTGCCTTACGGTGCTTAATGTTGGCCCATTTACTATGACCTGCCATAACAATCTCCGCTTTAATCTTATTTTGGTACAAATACCGGCTGGATAGCCAGCGTCAGCACCCAATCACGAACTCTTCAATTGCCTGCCGGTTGCTCCAAGAGCGAGTTAGTGCGGCAGCGTCTGCGGCCGGTAACCAGCGGTAGGCAAGATGTTCCGAAATAACCACCTCACGCTCTTCTGGCAATGCCAGAACAAACCAGTGCTCCTGATTACAGGTCACCCCGGGTGCGTAGCGGTGGCGTAAATGCTCAAAAAGCTCAAATTCCACACAGCGCTGGGCATCGGTCAGCGTTAATCCTTCGGCCTGTATATCAATGCCCACTTCTTCCCTGACTTCGCGCTGCGCCGTTTGCTGCGGCGTTTCGTCAGCCTCCAGACTTCCGGTGACTGATTGCCAGTACGCCTGATGGTCTTTACGCTGCAACATCAGCACCCGTCCGGTTCGGGAACAATAAATGACCACCAGTACCGATTCCGGGCGCTTAAACTCCATGATCACGCCTTGATGTTTTTTACAACATCAATGGACAGCTCCGCCAGTGCTGCTGAGTTAGCAACGCTTGGCGCTTCGGTCATCAGACAGGCTGCCGCCGTAGTTTTCGGGAAGGCGATAACGTCACGGATGTTGTCAGTACCGGTGATCAGCATCACCAGACGATCCAGACCGAATGCCAGACCGGCATGCGGAGGCGTACCAAACTTCAACGCATCCAGCAGGAAGCCGAACTTCTCACGCTGCTCTTGTTCGTTGATGCCCAGAATACCGAATACGGTTTGCTGCATTTCGCTGCTGTAAATCCGCACCGAACCACCACCGACTTCATAGCCGTTAATCACCATGTCATACGCATTGGCCGTTGCGGTCAGCGGGTTAGCTTTCAGCTCTGCTGGACTCATGTCACGTGGCGAGGTGAACGGATGGTGCATAGCAGCCAGACCGCCTTCGTCATCTTCTTCAAACATTGGGAAGTCGATAACCCACAGTGGCGCCCAACCTTGCAGATCGGTCAGGCCAAAGTCACGGCCCAGTTTGATACGCAGCGCGCCCAATGCGTCGGTCACCACTTTCCAGCTATCTGCACCAAACAGTACGATATCACCGCTCTGCGCACCGGTACGGCTCAGAATGCCTTCCAGAACCTCAGCGTTCAGGAATTTTGCAATTGGGCTTTGTACGCCTTCCAGACCGGCAGCACGGTCGTTCACTTTCAGCCATGCCATACCTTTCGCGCCGTATACGCCGACGAACTGGGTGTATTCGTCGATGGTTTTACGGCTCATCTCCGCACCCTTAGGGACGCAGATAGCAGCAACGCGGCCTTTTGGATCGTTCGCCGGGCCTGAGAAGACTTTGAAATCGACGTCTTTGACCAGATCAGCAACATCAACGATTTCCAATGGGTTACGCAGATCCGGCTTATCAGAGCCGAAACGGCGCATAGCTTCGGCCCACGTCATGATCGGGAATGGAGCAAAATCCACGCCCTTCACCTCTTTCCACAGCTCACGCACCATGCGCTCCATCACTTCACGGACCTGCTCGGCGCTCATGAAGGAGGTTTCCACATCAATCTGGGTAAATTCAGGTTGACGGTCAGCACGCAAGTCTTCGTCGCGGAAGCATTTGACGATTTGGTAGTAGCGGTCGAAACCGGACATCATCAGCAGCTGTTTGAACAGCTGTGGTGATTGCGGCAGCGCATAGAATTTGCCTTTGTGCACACGGCTTGGCACCAGGTAGTCACGCGCGCCTTCTGGTGTAGCTTTGGTCAGCATCGGGGTTTCGATGTCGAGGAAGCCATTGTCATCCATGAAACGACGGACAAAGCTGGTCACTTTGGCACGCATTTTCAGGCGGTTAGCCATTTCCGGACGGCGCAGATCCAGATAGCGGAACTTCAAGCGCTGCTCTTCGGTATTGGTTTGGTTAAAGTCCAGCGGCAGAGGCTCAGCGCGGTTGATAATATTCAGCGATTGGGCAAACACTTCCACTTCACCGGTCGCCATATCTTTATTGATTTGGCTATCAGGACGGGCGCGTACGACACCTTTAATCTGAATACAAAACTCATTACGCAGCTCAGAAGCCTGCTGGAAAGCCTCTTGATGATCCGGGTCAAAGAAAACCTGCACAACACCTTCACGGTCACGCATGTCGATAAAGATCAGGCCGCCCAGATCACGGCGGCGATGCACCCAACCACACAGGGTCACTTCTTGCCCTTCGTGGGTGCGATTTAATTGTCCGCAATATACGGTGCGCATGGTTTACATCCTTTTGGTAAAACGAAGCAATGCCGACGCTGTGAGGTTTTTACAGCCTGTTATGTTCGTCGGGAGTGCCCGCTTTTAATTTTCGTACCAACTCTGAGTTTGCCTCGTTTACAGACATCGGTATCCGTAAACGAGGCAAACCAACCGACCTTACGGCCTTTGACAAAAGGCGAGTATTATAAAGGATAATGACTATCCAATAAAACTAAAGCCCCGAGATTAATCGGGGCCAAATGTGCCGAATGTGTGCTGAATGTTCAAAATCTGTATTAACGGCGGTTGCCCATGATCCGCAGCAGCATTAAGAACAGGTTGATGAAGTCCAGATACAAGGTCAGCGCACCCACGATAGAGTACTTACGGAAGTTCTCTTTATCGTCTACAGATAACTGCTCGCCAATCATTTTCAGCTTCTGGGTGTCATAGGCAGTCAGGCCCACAAACAGCACCACACCAATGTAGGTGATCACCCACATCAAGGTATCACTCTTGAGCCACAGGTTAACCAGTGATGCCAATACGATACCAATCAGCGCCATGAATAGCATGTTGCCAAAACCGCTCAAATCACGCTTGGTGGTATAACCATACAGGCTCATTGCCCCAAACATACCGGCAGTGACCAAGAACGTCGATGCGATGGAGCTGGCGGTATACATGATGAAGATACTGGACAAGGTCAAACC
>JBOFCH010000046.1:0-2764 GCA_051645985.1 Plesiomonas sp.
TGGCTTAATCAGGCCACGCTTGGTTTTGATCACCACTTCCTTGCCATATTGCGGCAATTCGGCGCTAACCTGCTCCAGTATGCGGCTTTCGGTGATCGCCAGATGGACCTGATCTGGCTCAATATCCGGGATCACGCCACGCACGGGCGCGGTATCTACATACAAGCGAGTTAGGATCTGGCTGACAGCGTCTACGCACAGCTGTTTACCCGAGATCTGGAAAAAATTATCCCGGCGGATAATTTCCACGCCCAGACGGCGCTCCAGCTGTTTTAAGTTGTCGTCAAACGGGCCGCACAGACTCAGCAGACGCTTATTATCCGCGGGGGTCAGGGAAATTTCGTGGGTATAGACCTTGTTCAAATTCAACCTCTTACACTACTGCCCGCAGTGCGGGCAGTCTACGTGGGATCTTAAGAGGATTTAAGGCGCGTAAGTACCAACCCCTAAATCATCTTCCTTGCGGGTACGTGCGATCACGCTCTCCGGTGATTCGGCCACCCGCAGATTCATCTCATCTTCGGTGCGCAGCAGTTTGCCACGCAGGGAGTTAGGATTGATGTCAGTGATTTCGACATCCACAAATTTACCGATCAGATCCGGTGTGCCTTCAAAGTTCACCACTCGGTTATTTTCGGTACGGCCAGACAATTCCATCACGCTCTTGCGTGACAAGCCTTCGACCAAAATTCGTTGCGTGGTGCCCAGCATACGGCGGCTGAACTGCATCGCTTGCTGGTTGATACGCTCTTGCAAAATGTACAGACGCTGTTTTTTCTCTTCTTCGGACACGTCATCCGGCATATCGGAGGCCGGGGTACCCGGGCGAGCCGAGAAAACAAAGCTGTAGCTCATGTCGAATTCGACATCGGCAATCAGCTTCATGGTCTGCTCGAAGTCTTCTTGAGTTTCCCCTGGGAAGCCGACGATAAAGTCAGAGCTGATCTGAATGCCTGGACGTGCTTTGCGGATCTTACGGATCAGCGATTTGTACTCCAGCGCTGTGTGTGCACGCTTCATCATGGTCAAAATGCGGTCGGAGCCACTTTGTACCGGCAGATGCAGGAAGCTCACCAGCTCTGGCGTATCTTCGTATACTGCGATGATGTCGTCAGTAAACTCCAGCGGGTGGCTGGTGGTAAAGCGCAAACGGTCGATACCATCGATAGAGGCCACCAAACGCAGCAGCTCAGCAAAAGTGCACTCGCTGCCATCATGGTTAGTGGCGCGATAGGCGTTCACGTTTTGACCTAGCAGGTTAATCTCACGCACACCTTGCGCGGCCAGCTGCGCAATCTCCAGCAGGATATCATCCGCCGGACGGCTCACTTCTTCACCGCGGGTATACGGTACCACGCAGTAAGTACAATATTTGTTGCAGCCTTCCATGATGGACACAAACGCCGTCGGGCCTTCGGCACGCGGCTCGGGCAGGCGGTCAAACTTCTCAATTTCCGGGAAGCTGACGTCCACAATCGGGCTACGATCGCCACGCAGACGATTGATCATCTCTGGCAGACGGTGCAGGGTTTGCGGGCCGAACACGATGTCCACATACGGAGCGCGTTGGCGAATATGATCGCCTTCTTGTGAGGCCACGCAGCCACCCACCCCGATGATCAGATCTGGGTTTTTCTCTTTCAGGGTTTTCCAGCGTCCCAGTTGATGGAACACTTTTTCCTGCGCTTTCTCCCGAATAGAGCAGGTGTTGAGCAGCAGAACATCTGCCTCTTCTGCTTCTTCAGTGAGCTGGTAACCGTGAGTGGAATCCAGCAGATCGGCCATTTTAGATGAATCGTATTCGTTCATCTGGCAGCCCCAGGTTTTGATGTGAAGTTTCTTCGTCATCGAATCTCAGTGCCCAAAACAAAGTGAAACGCCGGCCCGTTGCGGCGGGCAGACAGTATGCAAGCGAACTATTCTACTCATTCACCTGACCGGTGACCAGTTGGTTTGCGTATCGGTGTTGTATCGCCAACGTTTGTGGCTTGGCTTTTTTGATAATGAGTGAACTTCGGCGCTGAGCGTACCGTACAAATCCGGTAAACTAGCTGCACGATACACTCACAAATTGCTATTTATCGATGTCAGGTATGGATATGGACAGGCAACAACACACGCTCCCCCCAGATCTGCTGGTGGTCGGTGGCGGCATGGTGGGAGCCGCATTGGCTCTGGGCGCCGCGCAGCAAGGGCTGATGGTGACCGTTTTGGAGCAGAATGAGCCACAGGCGTGGTCAGCCGATTTGCCGCCAGAGGTTCGGGTATCGGCCATCAGTGTGGCATCGGTGGCGCTGTTACAGCGGCTGGGAGTTTGGCCGCAGATCCAAGCGATGCGTACCTGTCCATACCGTCATCTGGAAACGTGGGAGTGGGAAGGCGCGCAGACCCGCTTTTCAGCCCAAGAGCTGAATCTGCCAGAGTTGGGTTACATCGTGGAAAACCGGCTGGTGCAATGGGCGCTCTGGCAGGCGTTGCAGGCGCACCCACAGGTTAATCTGCTGTGCGCGCCGCAAGGATTTACGTTGCAACAGCGGGCAGAGCAGCGGTGGCAGCTCACCTTGGCTGATGGCCGTCAGTTACAGCCACGCTTGCTGGCAGGGGCTGACGGCGCGCAATCACGCGTGCGTGCCCAAGCCGGTATCGGCTTAAGTGGCTGGCAGTATCGTCAGTCTTGTCTGTTGGTGACGGTAAAAACTGCCGTGCCACAGCAAGACACCACGTGGCAGCGTTTTTATCCGTCAGGGCCGCGGGCGTTTTTTCC
>JBOFCH010000047.1:0-14158 GCA_051645985.1 Plesiomonas sp.
TCAGCCCCGTTTCAGCGTCTTGCTTCTTGCCGCTTATCACGCACCAAACCATCTTGGCGCAATCAGTTATTCACGCACCAGCCAATACTATTCGCAGGGCGGCAGCTAACTAAGGAGGAGGAGGAGGAGGAGGAGGAGAAGAATAATTATGCAAATCATGCATAAATGCCGACACCGCAAGGTCTCACCGGCCCATGATGCCACTACATCAAACCGCAATGCCAACGGCTATCGCTCCGCTACCACGCAATTGCCGCAAAAAAAAAAGCGACCTATAGGTCGCTTTTTTCACGCAGAAATGAGACTTAACGTCTGCCGGCCTTGCTGGTCAGCTCGATAACCCGAAGTTTTGCCAGGGCTTTCGCCAGTTCCGCTGAGGCCTGAGCATAATCGATATCCCCGTGCGAACTTTTGATCTGCTCTTCGGCACGGCGTTTAGCTTCCTGTGCCCGCGCCAGATCCAAGTCCTGCCCACGGATAGCGGTATCCGCCAGAACGGTCACGGAAGTCGGCTGCACCTCAAGGATACCGCCGGAAAGGTAAATCACCTCTTCCTTACCATGCTGTTTGACGATCCGCACCATGCCCGGCTTAATGGCAGTCAGCAGTGGGGTATGGCCGGATAAAATACCCAGTTCACCTTCACTACCGGTCACCTGAATGGTTTCTACCAGCCCGGAAAAAATGCGCTTTTCCGCACTGACCACATCCAGATGAAAAGTTATTGCAGCCATATTGCCCTCCTCAACGAAGCATTAGTACTTCTTGGCTTTCTCAACCGCTTCGTCGATGCCACCGACCATGTAGAAGGCCTGTTCTGGCAGATGGTCAAAATCACCTTCCAGAATGCCCTTAAAGCCACGGATGGTTTCCTTCAGCGACACGTATTTACCCGGAGAACCGGTGAATACTTCGGCCACGAAGAACGGCTGGGACAAGAAACGCTCGATCTTACGCGCACGAGCTACAATCAGCTTATCCTGCTCGGACAGTTCGTCCATACCCAGAATGGCGATGATGTCTTTCAGCTCTTTATAACGCTGCAATACCGACTGCACTTCACGCGCAACGTCATAGTGCTCTTGACCCACCACCAGTGGATCCAGCTGACGAGAGGTCGAGTCCAGTGGGTCAACCGCAGGGTAGATCCCCAGTGACGCAATCTGACGGCTCAGTACCACGGTCGCATCCAAGTGGGCGAAGGTGGTGGCTGGTGACGGGTCAGTCAAGTCATCCGCCGGTACGTATACCGCCTGTACCGAGGTAATAGAACCGGTACGGGTAGAGGTGATCCGCTCTTGCAGAACGCCCATCTCTTCCGCCAGCGTTGGCTGATAACCTACCGCCGAAGGCATACGGCCCAGCAGTGCCGATACTTCGGTTCCCGCCAGGGTATAACGGTAGATGTTATCGATGAACAGCAACACGTCACGACCTTCGTCACGGAATTTCTCCGCAATGGTCAGGCCGGTCAGTGCGACACGCAGACGGTTACCTGGTGGCTCGTTCATCTGACCGTACACCAAAGATACTTTGTCCAGTACGTTGGAGTCAGTCATTTCGTGGTAGAAGTCGTTCCCTTCACGGGTACGCTCACCCACGCCCGCAAACACGGAGTAACCGGAGTGCTCGATCGCGATGTTACGGATCAGCTCCATCATGTTTACGGTTTTACCTACCCCAGCACCACCGAACAGGCCCACTTTACCGCCCTTGGCAAACGGACAGACCAGGTCGATAACCTTAATCCCTGTTTCCAAAAGCTCAGTGCTGTTAGCTTGATCTTCGTAGCTGGGAGCTTCACGGTGAATTTCCCACCGCGCTTGTTCACCGATCGGACCTTTCTGGTCAATCGGGTTACCCAATACGTCCATGATCCGGCCCAGTGTTTCCACACCCACCGGCACAGTGATAGGTGCACCAGTATTGTGCGCTTTCAGACCACGCTTGAGGCCATCAGAGGCACCCATCGCGATACAGCGAACAACACCACCACCCAGCTGCTGCTGCACTTCCAGTACCAGCTCAGCACCCTCAACTGTCAGTGCATCGTACACCTGAGGTACAGCGTCCTGCGGGAACTCTACGTCCACCACGGCGCCGATGATCTGGACGACGTTTCCAGTAGCCATCTTGAATCCTCTAAAGTAATTCGTTTGCCCTTAAACCGCTGCTGCGCCAGATACAATCTCGCTCAGCTCCTGAGTAATGCTGGCCTGACGGGCTTTGTTGTACACCAGTTTCAGGTCATTAATCAGGTTGCCGGCGTTATCGGTCGCCGCCTTCATTGCCACCATCCGGGCCGCTTGTTCACAGGCGAGGTTCTCAACCACACCTTGATAAACCTGCGATTCGATAAAGCGCGACAGCAGGGTATCTAACAGCGGTTTTGGATCAGGCTCATACAGATAATCCCACTTATGGTTCGGGATATCGTTTTCATCCGGTTTAGGTAAGGGCAGAAGCTGATCGATCGTCGGTACCTGAGACATGGTGTTCACGAACTTGTTGTACACCACGTGCAACTGATCCAAGCGACCTTCGTCATAAGCCTGTAGCATCACCTTCACCGGGCCGATCAGATCGGACAGGCTCGGGGTATCGCCCAGACCATTGGTCTGCGCTACCACTTTGGCTCCCGCGGAACTGAAAAATCCCGTGGCTTTTGAACCAATCAGCGCGACCTCAACGGCGACGCCTTTATCACTCCAACCTTTCATGTCGTTCAGGGTTTTCTTGAACAAGTTAATGTTCAAGCCCCCGCACAGGCCACGATCAGTGGAGATAATCAAGTAGCCGACACGCTTGATATCTCGTTGTTCCAAGTACGGATGCTTGTACTCTAGATTACCAAGCGCGATATGACCGATCACCTTACGCATCGTTTCGGCATACGGACGACTGGCAGCCATGCGCTCCTGCGTTTTACGCATCTTGGAGGCGGCCACCATTTCCATAGCCTTGGTGATCTTTTGTGTGCTTTGCACACTAGCGATCTTTGTTCGTATCTCTTTTGCGCTGGCCATCTCTGCCTCTCCGTCATGACGGGGCAGCGGCCGAAACCGCTGCCCGACAGGTTACCAGGTCTGGGTTGCCTTGAAGGTATCCAGAATAGACTTCAAGCCATTCTCGATCTCTTCGTTGTAACCACCCGTTTGGTTAATCTGTGCCATCAGCTCAGCGTGATCACGCTGGGCGAAGGAAAGCAAAGACGCTTCAAAGTCGCCAATCTTGTTCAGCGCAATGTCGTCCAGATAGCCACGCTCGGCAGCGAACAGTACCAGTGCCTGTGCCGCAACGGACATCGGGGCATACTGTTTCTGCTTCAACAGCTCAGTCACTTTCTGACCGTGGGCCAGCTGTTTACGGGTCGCATCATCCAGATCGGACGCAAACTGAGCGAACGCCGCCAGTTCACGATACTGCGCCAGTGCGGTACGAATACCACCGGACAGTTTCTTGATGATCTTGGTCTGCGCTGCGCCACCCACACGGGATACGGAGATCCCCGGGTTAACCGCAGGGCGGATACCGGCGTTGAACAGGTTCGATTCCAAGAAGATCTGGCCGTCGGTAATCGAAATCACGTTGGTCGGAACGAACGCCGAAACGTCACCCGCCTGTGTTTCGATAATTGGCAGCGCTGTCAGTGAGCCAGTTTGGCCTTTCACCGCGCCGTTAGTAAAGCGCTCTACATAGTCCGCGTTAACACGGGCCGCACGCTCCAGTAAACGGGAGTGCAGGTAGAACACGTCACCTGGGTACGCTTCACGACCAGGCGGACGACGCAGCAGCAGGGATATCTGGCGATAAGCTACCGCTTGCTTGGACAGATCATCATAAACGATCAGTGCATCTTCACCGCGATCGCGGAAGTATTCACCCATCGCACAACCGGAGTACGGAGCCAGATATTGCAGCGCCGCAGACTCAGATGCTGACGCGACGACCACAATGGTATTGGCCAGTGCACCGTGCTCATCCAGCTTACGCACCACGTTAGCAATGGTGGACGCTTTCTGGCCGATGGCCACGTACACACACTTGATGCCGGAGTCGCGCTGGTTGATGATGGCATCGATCGCCATCGCGGTTTTACCGGTCTGACGGTCACCGATGATCAGCTCACGCTGACCACGACCGATTGGGATCATAGCATCGACAGATTTGTAACCGGTTTGTACCGGCTGATCGACCGATTGACGATCGATAACGCCCGGAGCAATCGCTTCAACCGGTGAGAAACCATCGTTATCGATAGCGCCTTTCCCGTCGATTGGCTCACCCAGAGTGTTAACGACACGGCCCAGCAGGCCACGGCCAACTGGCACTTCCAGAATACGGCCGGTACAGGTAACTTTCATGCCTTCAGCCAAATTGGCATACGGCCCCATCACTACCGCACCCACAGAGTCGCGCTCCAGGTTCAGTGCGATGGCATAACGATTACCCGGCAGTGCGATCATCTCACCCTGCATTACATCGGCCAGGCCGTGAATGCGGATGATCCCGTCACTTACCGAAACAATAGTACCTTCGTTGCGAGCTTCACTCACAACATTGAACTGAGCAATGCGCTGCTTGATCAGTTCGCTGATTTCGGTGGAATTCAGTTGCATGCTCCAGTCCCCTTAAGACTGCAACGATTCTGTCAGACGAGCTAAGCGACCTCGGATCGAACCATCGATCACTAGGTCACCGGCGCGAATGATCACGCCGCCCATCACAGAATTCTCTAGGTTGCAATTCAGCTTAACTTTGCGCGCCAATCGCTTTTCCATGGCTGCGATGATTTTATTCTGTTGTTCTTCCGTCAGTGGAGTCGCGGAGGTCACATCCACTTCCACTGTGGCTTCATACGCCGTGCGCAACTCAACAAATTGCACCAGAACATCAGATAACGCGGCCAAGCGGTGGTTTTCAGCCATCACCCGGATCAGGTTCTGGCCATACGAATCGAGCTGTTCACCACATACGGCAATAAACAAATCCGCCAGTGCTTCTGATGCTAATGCACCATCAAGCAACCCGGCTATCTGTTCATTGCGGGCAACTTGCGCAGCAAAGTCCAACATGGACTGCCACGCCTCAATCGCATTCTGTTCAACCGCAAAGTCAAATGCTGCTTTAGCGTAGGGACGGGCAACAGTAGTCATTGTAGACATAAGCCCTACCCTCCTTACAGTTCAGCAACCAATTTATCGACGATGTCGCTGTTAGCAGCTTCATCCACAGAACGCTCCAGGATTTTCTCCGCACCGGCAATGGCCAGTGCAGCCACCTGCTTACGCAGTTCCTCACGAGCACGCTTACGTTCAGCATCAATTTCTGCCTGACCTTGCGCAATGATTTTCTGACGCTCAGCATCAGCTTCAGTGCGCGCTTCATCCAGAATCAGCGCCTTACGCTTGTTCGCCTGTTCAATAATGGCCGCAGCCTGAACTTTGGCGTCTTTCAGCTGTTCAGCCATTTTGGCCTGAACCAGCTCCAAATCTTTGGCTGCACGATCTGACGCAGCCAGACCATCAGCAATCTTTTTCTGACGTTCTTCAATGGCAGCGATCAATGGTGGCCAAACGAGTTTCATGCAGAACCAGACAAATAACATGAACGAAATTGCCTGACCCAGCAGAGTTGCGTTGATATTCACAACGGCATCTCCCTAACAGTTAAGTGGCCGCGGAAAATTAACCCTGCAACAGACCCACAAACGGGTTCGCAAATACGAAGAACAGCGCGATACCTACGGCGATCATGGAAATCGCATCCAGCAGACCTGCGACGATAAACATTTTAACTTGCAGAGCCGGAGCCATTTCAGGTTGACGGGCAGAAGCTTCCAAGAATTTGCCACCCAAAATCGCAAAGCCGATAGCAGTACCCAGTGCGGCCAGACCGATCATGATAGCAACACCGATGATAGTAATGCTAATTACAGTTTCCATGGTTATCTCCAATTTATGTTTATAAACAGCCAGTTATTAAGGTTATGGGGTCACAATTAATGATCTGAATCCGTATGCGCCATACTCAGGTACACCACGGTCAGCATCATGAAGATGAATGCCTGCAAGGTGATAACCAGAATGTGGAAGATGGCCCAACCGAGTTGCAAGAACGTAGCGATAAAGCCCGAACCCAAACCGGCGGTGTACATCACAGCAATCAGGATAAAAATTAACTCGCCGGCATACATGTTACCGAACAGACGCAAAGACAATGAGATTGGCTTGGCCAGTAAGGTCACCACTTCCAGAACGAAGTTAAAGGGGATCATAAGCGGGTGATTAAAAGGATGCAGAGTCAGCTCTTTGATAAAGCCCTTCGGCCCTTTCACTTTCACGCTATAGAAAATGATTAAGAAGAACACGCCGAGTGACAAGGCAAAGGTCGTATTCAGATCGGTGGTAGGGACCACACGCAGATAAGGAATGCCCATCAGGCTAGCGGCTTGCGGCAGGAAATCGACCGGGATCAGGTCCATCGCGTTCATCAAGAACACCCAGACAAAAATGGTCAGCGCAAGTGGCGCAATAGTATTGTTACGACTTTGGAAGGTATCACGTACCGTTTGGTCTACGAATTCGACCAGCATTTCGACGGCACACTGCAGTTTTCCCGGCACCCCGGAGGTGGCTTTCACCGCAACACGATAAAATAACCACAAAAACAAACAGCCAATGACGGCACCAAAAAAGAGCGTATCCAAATGGAATGTCCAAAATCCCTGCCCCACCGACAGGTTTGTCAGGTGGTGCTGGATATATCCGGACGGCGTGAGAGCTTCACCCGATGCAGACATGATGCTTCCTACTCGTTGTTGTTAAAAATTACCGGTGCCAACAGGTTTACTGTCAACACAGCCAAATAGGTCAAGCACAAAGGAAGGAGTAACACATCCATGTACCTGTAAACCAACGCAAAAATCGCAATTGTTACAAAAATTTTGGTGATTTCACCAAACATAAACGAACGCATGACTTGTGCGGAGTGCAGCGCTCCGCCATAGCGAAACGCAAACCACGCAAACAGGGCATTGGGGATCAACACCACGAGGCCACATGCTAACGCTGACCAGCCCCATTGTAGCTGGTATCCGCTAAACAACACGCCACACAACAGCACCACACTGGCTTGGATCCACCAGATCCGGCGCGCCAATCGACGCCCGGCAAGGGTTAATACAGACATCTCGCCCTTCTGATTGATTAGAGCCAGCCGGCAGTTGCACAGCGGCCGTCTTTAATTCTTTCCTGCACTAGCAGGCGGTATTTTTTAATTACTCAGCCAAGCGGAGCCGAATAAACGAAATTATACGGGGTCGGAATATCAATGCAATCTGTTAGCAGCAAAAACACGCTAAATTGTTTACATCCGGTAAACACGGATCACTTATTTTGTACAATAAATAAGAGCGCTTGTGATGCAAAAGAAAAAAGGGTGTTTATATTATTTAACGTAATCTAATCAATTAGATAAATATAAACAGCCTGTCTCTTATCACTGCGGCGCTCCATTCAAACAAAATATAAACACCGTAACTGCCGCGCAGTCTATTCTCCCAGCGTTTGGCCGGTGAATAATATTACATAATGATGCTACGATTTCATTCTGTTGCAACAAGATATTCTGATCACATCCAAGAAAATCGATTCAGCTTAAACATAACCGGTAATTGCATTATGTTTTGAGTAAAACATCACAAAAATACACCCGTCAGGCGGCAGTACACTACCGCCGCCGATGATCATATGCAGTGGCATGCCTATATCTTGCTGAGTGCGTCACACTTCGCGAATCAGCACCAGATGCCGCTCCGCATCCAACTCTGGCACGTGCAGCGGAATAATCTGCTGCAACTGGCACCACTCCGGCAACGGATCGGTGGCCATATCTGGCGCGACACCTTTGAGGGCATAAAAACACCCGCTATGGGCGGCTGGTAGATGACGACACCAGCTCACCATATCCTGCAACGAGGCAAACGCGCGGCTCAGAACCCCATCAAAGCCTTGCTCCGGCTGGAACGCTTCCACTCGGCTTTGTACCGGAATGATGTTGGTCAGCCCCAGCTCATGCTGAACCTGACGGATAAAACGAATGCGTTTACCCAAGCTATCGAGCAAGGTAAAGGATTTATCCGGGTTCATGATGGCCAAGGGAATACCGGGTAGACCGGGTCCCGTACCGACATCAATAAAACGCTGCCCTTGTAAGTAAGGACTCACTACGATGCTGTCCAGAATATGCTTAATCAGCATCTCTTGCGGATCGCGTACCGAAGTCAGGTTATACGCTTTGTTCCATTTATCCAGCAAACCGACAAACGCCAGTAATTGCTGTTTTTGCTGATCGGACACGGAAAGTGCCGTCTGCGCCAGCAGACGGTCTAAAGTTTGCGCTAACATGCTTTACAGTTTCCTCGACGCGTCACTGCGGTTAAGCGGTACGACGCAGCAGACCTTGTTTTTTCAACCACACCAGTAAAATAGAGACCGCGGCCGGAGTAATACCGGAGATCCGCGATGCCTGACCAATACTGGTCGGCTTGTGATCGTTGAGCTTGGCAATGACCTCATTGGACAAGCCGTTCACACTGCGGTAATCCAGATCGGCAGGCAACGGGGTATTTTCGTGCCGCAGCTGTTTTTCAATCTCATCTTGCTGGCGCGCGATATAACCGGCGTACTTCACTTGAATTTCCACCTGCTCGGCGGCCTGTGCATCAGCCAGAGCCGGTGCAAACGCTTCCAACGCGGTCAGGGTAGCGTAATCCATTTCCGGGCGACGTAATAAATCTTCACCGCTGGCTTCCCGTGATAACGGCGCAGAAATCACTGCATTTACCGCGTCGACATGGCTGTTGGTTGGATTGACCCACGTTGAGCGCAGGCGTTGACGCTCCAGTTCGATGTTTTCCAGCTTCTCGCTAAAGCGTGCCCAGCGTTCATCATCCACCAGACCCAGCTGACGACCGGTTTCGGTCAGACGCAGATCGGCATTGTCTTCACGCAGCAGCAGACGGTATTCCGCTCGCGAGGTGAACATCCGGTATGGCTCTTGGGTACCCAACGTACAGAGGTCATCCACCAGCACGCCCAGATAAGCCTGATCGCGACGTGGGAACCAGCCCTCTTTTTCCTGTGCAAACAGACCGGCATTCAAACCGGCCAGCAGACCTTGCGCGGCCGCTTCTTCGTAACCGGTAGTACCGTTGATCTGACCCGCAAAGAACAGACCGCGGATCACTTTGCTTTCCAGCGTTTGTTTCAGATCGCGGGGATCGAAGAAATCATACTCGATCGCATAACCCGGACGGACGATATTGGCGTTTTCCATGCCGTGGATCGAGCGCACGATCGCCATTTGTACATCAAACGGCAAGCTGGTGGAGATCCCATTCGGGTAGATTTCGTGACTGGTTAGCCCTTCAGGCTCCAGAAACACTTGATGGCCATTACGATCGCCAAAACGCATCACTTTGTCTTCGATCGACGGGCAGTAACGCGGGCCGATCCCTTCGATGATCCCGGCATACATCGGGCTACGATCCAAATTGGCGCGGATCACATCGTGGGTGCGTTCGTTGGTGTGGGTGATGTAACACGGCATCTGCTGAGGATGCTCGCTAGCATCACCCAAGAAGGAGAATACTGGCGCTGGATTATCGCCCCACTGCGGTTGCAGCACGGAAAAATCGATGGTACGGGCGTCTAAACGCGGTGGCGTACCGGTTTTCAGACGTCTTACACGCAGTGGCAGCTCACGCAGACGGTGTGATAAGGCGACCGCTGGTGGATCACCGGCACGTCCGCCGCTGTAATTTTCCAGACCAATGTGGATCTTACCGTCGAGGAAGGTCCCAACCGTGAGTACGACTGCTTTGGCGCGAAATTTCAGCCCCATTTGGGTCACGGCGCCTACCACCTGATCCTGCTCGACGATCAGATCGTCAACCGCCTGCTGGAAGATCTGCAAGTTCGGTTGGTTTTCCAAGGCGGTGCGCACCGCCTGACGATAGAGCACACGATCAGCCTGAGCGCGAGTTGCCCGTACTGCCGGGCCTTTGCTGGCATTGAGGATCCGGAACTGAATACCGGCACGATCAGTGGCTCGGCCCATCAGTCCGCCCAGCGCGTCAAGCTCTTTGACTAGGTGACCTTTGCCGATCCCACCGATCGCTGGGTTGCAAGACATGTGTCCTAATGTGTCGACATTGTGGGTCAACAGGAGTGTCCGCAGTCCCATGCGGGCAGATGCCATCGCGGCTTCGGTACCGGCGTGTCCGCCACCGATCACGATGATGTCAAAGGGATCCGGGTAAAACATGATCACCACACCTCGGTTTGTGCGTTAACAAGATCTTCTTGGGGGATTATTCGCTAAGGATCACGGATTCTACTTAAGTTTAGTCCGTAAGGGAAACCGGAATTGATCCGGTGTAAAAGAAAATAAAGATCTTTTTATATAGAGATCTTTTGTTGGATCTTTTATTAGGATCGCACGATCTTGTGGATAAGGATGAATAGATCAACGAGATCATTCAGTTACAAAGGATCATTTGCTGTGGAAGATCCGTGATCCTAGAGCGGACAAGCTGGGATCAAAAGTGGCATTTATCCACAGAGGTCGGAATGAGTCAGGGTTATTCATTGAATAACTACCGGTTATCCCTGTGTACGATCAGAGTTTATCCACAGAGATCCACAGTGATAACCGAAAAAAATATTTTACTCGGTGGGCAGTAAAGTTATCCACTGAGCGAGCCAGACCTCCGCCGGATCTTCGGGGATAACTCCGCTGCTGACATCAATCTCTAGGCGTTCGCCGATCCGTTGTGCCCCTTTTTCCTGTAGCCGTTGATCCAGGGTTTTAACCGCCTGACAGAAGGTGTCATAGGCTTGACTGCCCAGACCGATCAGGCCGTAACGTAGACCGTGCAGATCAGTACACTGCTGTAGTTGCTGGAGTAACGGTTGCAGGTTATCCGGCACTTCGCCTGCTCCGTGGGTAGAGCTTATCAGCAGCCACAGCGTGTCGGCCGGGATCTCGCTCAGTTGCGGGCCGTGCAGAAGGTGGGTGTCATAGCCTTGTTGCTGTAACAAGATTTCCAGATGTTCGGCCACATATTCGGCGCCACCGAGGGTGCTGCCGGTGATCAGGCTGATGGATGTCATAACGTGGGTTAACCTGTCGATGCTGGGTGAAAGCCGTCATTGTATGCCGGGATGATCGGCTTGCCTAGCGATGGGAAGCTAGATATGGGAAGATCGTGTGGATAACTTTTCTGATCCGCGATTTTGGCATCGGGGAGTAAAAACCGGGATCGGACATGTCGATCGGATCTGAAGAGGGCTATGACGGACGAAATGTGGGAAAGATCGTGCGTAGAGTTGAAGATGGCAGCATGACGCTGCCATCTTGGTGATGCTGTGGACGGGGGCTTGTGCGCGGTTATTTCCCGATGCAGAAGCTGGTAAAGATCCGCCCAAGCAGATCATCGGAGCTGAATTCGCCGGTGATCTCGCCGAGTGCCTGTTGTGCCAGACGCAGCTCTTCGGCCAGCAGCTCTCCAGCGTTGTAGCCGAGTAGCTGGGCTTCACCCTGTTGCAGGTGCTGGCTGGCTTGCTCCAGCGCTTGTAGGTGACGGCGACGCGCTAAAAAGCCGCCTTCTAGGCTGCTTTCAAAGCCCATGCTTTCTTTTAAATGGCGGCGTAGTAACTCGACGCCTTCGCCACTGCGCGCAGACAGGCGCAGCAAGGTATGGCCATGCTCGTCGCTCAGGCCCAGCGTTTCGCCGGTGAGATCGGCTTTGTTGCGGATCACCGTTACTGGAATACCCTGTGGCAGGCGTTGCATGAACTCCGGCCAGATGGCCTGCGGATCGCTGTCGGTGGTGGTGGTGCCATCCACCATGAACAGTACCCGGTCAGCCTTGGCTATCTCTTGCCAAGCGCGCTCAATCCCAATACGTTCGACTTCGTCAGTGGCTTCGCGCAGACCGGCGGTATCGATGATATGCAGCGGCATGCCATCGATGTGGATATGCTCGCGCAGCACATCGCGGGTGGTGCCGGCTATCTCGGTGACAATCGCTGCTTCCCGGCCGGCTAAGGCGTTGAGCAGGCTGGATTTACCGGCATTGGGCCGCCCGGCGATCACCACTTTCATCCCTTCACGCAGCAGGCTACCTTGGCGGGCTTCGGCGCGTACTTGCTGAAGCTGTTGCATGATCCCCCGCAGATCGCCGCTGACTTTACCGTCGGAGAGAAAATCGATCTCTTCATCGGGAAAATCGATGGCCGCTTCCACATACATGCGCAGATGGATCAACGATTCCACCAGCGCGTCGACGCGGCGTGAAAACGCCCCTTGCAGAGAATTCACCGCCGAGCGAGCGGCTTGCTCGGAGCTGGCATCAATCAGATCGGCAATCGCTTCGGCCTGTGCCAAGTCCATCTTGTCATTGAGAAAGGCGCGCTCGGAAAACTCGCCGGGACGGGCTACCCGCACACCCGGGCACTGCAAAATTCGTTTGAGCAGCAAGTCCAAGATCACCGGACCGCCGTGGCCTTGCAGCTCCAGCACATCTTCACCGGTAAAGGAATGCGGGGCTTTAAAGTACAGCGCCAGACCTTGATCTAGCACGCTACCATCGCTGTCACGAAATGGCAGGTAATCGGCATAGCGAGGCTTGGGGCAGCGGCCGAGTACGGTTTCGGCAATACTGACCGCCTGTGGGCCGGAAATGCGCAGAATACCGACGCCGCCGCGGCCCGGCGGAGTGGCTTGTGCCACGATAGTGTCATTCATGAGGGAGCTCCTCCTGAAAAAAAGGCGACCCGCGGGTCGCCTGTGGTAAAAAATGTCATCAGCGCGGATTATTTCTTATCGCGTGAATGCAGCCCTTTTTTCTCTAGACTGCGGTAGATCACCTGCTGCTGAATAATGGTTACACAGTTGGAGACCAGCCAGTACAGCACCAGACCCGATGGGAACCACAAGAAGAAGACGGTAAACATCACCGGCATAAAGTTCATCACTTTCTGCTGGATAGGATCGGTCACCGCACTTGGTGACAGCTTCTGCAGGAAGAACATCGATACACCCATCAGAAGTGGCAGGATGTAGTATGGGTCCGGTGCAGACAGGTCGTGGATCCACAGTATAAACGGCGCATGGCGCAGTTCAACGGATTCCATCAGCGTCCAGTACAGGGCGATGAAGATTGGCATCTGCAACAGCAGTGGCAGACAGCCACCCAGCGGGTTAACCTTCTCTTTCTTGTACAGCTCCATCATTTCTTGGCTCATACGCTGGCGATCATCGCCCAGACGCTCGCGCATCGCTTGCAGTTTTGGTTGCAGCATGCGCATTTTGGCCATGGAGGTGTACTGCGCTTTGGTCAGCGGGTACAAGATCCCTTTCACGATAAAGGTAATCAGGATAATCGCTACCCCCCAGTTACCGACAATACCGTGCAGGAATTGCAGCAATTGGAACATGGGTTTGGCGATGAACCACAGCCAGCCGTAGTCGATGGTCAGATCCAAGTTCGGCGCCACTTTCTCCATGGCGTCTTGCAGTTTCGGACCGACCCACAGGATGCTGTTCAGTTCGGCAGTTTTACCGGCTTCAACGGTGGTTTCTGGACCACGGAAGCCAATGAAGGCTACGCCATCGCTGTCACGGCTGTACAGTTGGTTGGTTTCAGCACTTGGCGGCACCCAGGCACTGACGAAGTAGTGTTGCATCATCGCCACCCAGCCACCGTTGGTGCTGATAGCCAGATTCTTCTCCTGCATATCCTTGAAGCTGTACTTCTTATAGCGGGTATCGGCAGAAGAATAAGCGCCACCTTGGTAGGTTGGCATGGTCAGGCTGCTGCTTTTCTCGGTGATGGTCTGCTTGATTTGACCATACAGCTGTACCTGAACCGGCTTATCGGTTTGGTTGGCGATGCTGTAATCCACATCGACCGCATAGCTGTCACGCTTGACGATGAAGGTCTTGGTATAGGTCACGCCGTCTTTTACCAACGTCAGCGGGATCTTCAGTTCCTTCTGATCTTGGCCCAACGTAAAGTTATCGCCCGCAATCTGGTACTGAGCTCGGCCGGCGACGGTATCAATCCCGTTGCTGCCAATCAGGCCGCTTT
>JBOFCH010000048.1:0-4315 GCA_051645985.1 Plesiomonas sp.
TGGCGTCGTTTATGCAAGCAGGAAACCGAGTTGGAAGCGACAATTCACATCGAGGTATCTGCTTAAATTGTAGTGCCTGAGGCACATTTTAGTTAATGGAGTAAGAGATGGCGTGGAATCAGCCCGGTAATAACGGACAGGACCGCGACCCTTGGGGTAACCGCAGTGGTGGCCGCGATCAGGGTCCTCCGGATCTGGACGATGTATTCCGCAAGCTTGGCAAGAAATTAGGTGGCGGGAAGAAGAACAACGATGACCCGAATAATCCGGGCAGCAGTCAGGGCTTTAAGTTTACCCCGCGTCTGGTGGGGTTAGCGGTAGCCGCTGCGGTTCTGGTATGGGGTGTCAGCGGGTTCTATACGATTAAAGAAGCCGAACGGGGTGTTGTGACTCGTTTGGGTAAATATGACCGTATTGTGCAGCCGGGCCTGAACTGGAAGCCAACCTTCATTGAATCGGTGACCCCGGTGAATGTGGAGGCGGTACGTGAATTGCCGGCCTCGGGTTTCATGCTAACTCAGGACGAAAACGTGGTGCGCGTGGAGATGAACGTGCAGTACAAAGTCGCCGATCCGGCGCAGTACCTGTTTAGCGTCAGCAATCCTGATGACAGCCTGCGTCAGGCCACCGACAGCGCCCTGCGCTACGTGGTCGGTCACACCAAGATGGATGAAGTGTTGACCCGTGGTCGTGCCAAGGTACGTCAAGATACGTGGGTGCTGCTGGATCAAATCATTGCGCCATACCACATGGGTCTGCAAGTGCTGGATGTGAACTTCCAGTCTGCGCGTCCGCCGGAAGAAGTCAAAGAAGCCTTTGATGACGCCATCGCCGCTCAGGAAGATGAACAGCGTTTCATCCGTGAAGCCGAAGCCTATGCCCGTGAAGTTGAGCCAAAAGCGCGTGGTAACGTGAAGCGGGTAGAAGAAGAGGCGCAAGCTTACAAAGAGCGAGTGATCTTAGAAGCCAAAGGTGATGCCGATCGCTTCAACGCCCTGTTGCCAGAATATAAGGCGGCACCGCAGGTCACCCGTGAGCGTATGTATCTGGATACCATGGAAAAAGTGCTGAGCAACAGCAAGAAGGTGCTGGTGGATACCAACGCCAATAACGTGCTGATGCTGCCAACGGATTCCCTGATGCAAAAAGACGGTACCACAACCGCCGCTGATGCTGCTGCGGCCGCCGCGGTGAGTAGCGTACCGTCGTTGAATGAAATTGGCCGGAATTCGGGTAACTACAACAGTACCGAAGGACAAGACAGCCGTACTAACGTCAATAGCCAAGATCGTCAGGGGAGATTCTAAGCATGAAGAGGTTTATCATCCCGGCGGTCATCGTGGCCGTGTTGTTAGGCTCCTCGTCACTGTTTGTGGTGAAAGAGGGCGAGCGGGGGATCGTGCTGCGCTTTGGCAAGGTCAAGCGTGATGGACAGGATGTAGTTCAGGTCTATAACCCGGGCCTGCACCTGAAAATGCCGTTTATTGACAGCGTTAAACTGCTGGATGCGCGGATCCAGACTATGGACGATCAAGCGGATCGTTTTGTGACTGCCGAGAAAAAAGATCTGATCGTCGACTCTTATGTCAAATGGCGGATCAAGAATTTTGGCCGTTACTATCTGGCGACCGGTGGCGGTAACATGCTGCAAGCCGAAGCGCTGTTGAAGCGTAAAATCAGTGACCGTCTGCGTTCCGAAATCGGTAGCCGTACCATTAAGGATATCGTTTCTGGCTCGCGTGGTGAGCTGATGGATGATGCGCGTACTGCGCTGAATACCGGTGCTGACAGCACGGCGGATCTGGGGATCGAGGTGGTGGACGTGCGCGTGAAGCAGATCAACCTGCCTGCGGAAGTGTCCAACTCCATTTACCAGCGGATGCGTGCTGAGCGGACAGCGGTAGCGCGTGAGCACCGTTCACAAGGTCGTGAGCAAGCGGAGATCATTCGTGCCGATGTGGATCGCCGTGTGACGGTGATGCAAGCGGAAGCCGAAGGGAAGTCTCGTAGCCTGCGCGGTGAAGGGGATGCCACTGCGGCGAAGGTCTATGCCGATGCCTACAATAAAGATCCGGAATTCTATTCCTTTATGCGTAGCCTGAAAGCCTATGAAAATAGCTTCCGTGGCAAGCAGGATCTGCTGGTGATCAAGCCAGAAGGCGATTTCTTCAAATATATGCAGACGCCGCAGCCGCAAACACAAAAATAACCCATTTACGGGCGTGAACACCGGGGCAAGACCGTAAGGTCTTGTCCTTTTTTATGTCTCTCGTTGCGGTCTTGCACGTCGTACCGCGTAGACGGGGCGGTATGTAGAGTCGGTAGGAAAACAAACCCATGAATCAAAGTATCTGGCTGGCCCTCGGATTAGTGCTGATTATCGAGGGGTTAGGGCCAATGTTATGGCCGGAGCGCTGGCGCAGCATGGTGACCCAACTGGCCGCCCAGCCACAGACCATTTTGCGCCGCATTGGTGGGGCGTTGGTGGTGGCCGGCGTAGTGATTTACGTGATGTGTAGCCGCTGAGTACAGCGCGGCCGGTGTTATGGCCGCGAGCGGTTACTGGGCGACAAAATGGGATGCAAAAACGCGGACGCGGTATTTTAATGCTGGATACCGGTTTTTAGTTTGGTAAACTTCTCTTTTAACTGCAGGTGAATAAAAACCATGGGCAAAAACGTTGTTGTACTCGGCACCCAGTGGGGTGATGAAGGGAAAGGTAAGGTCGTTGACCTGCTGACCGAAAAAGCACAATACGTGGTCCGCTATCAGGGCGGTCACAATGCAGGCCATACGCTGGTGATTGACGGTGAAAAAACCGTACTGCATTTGATCCCGTCTGGGATCCTGCGTGAAAACGTGAAAAGTATTATCGGCAACGGCGTGGTGCTGGCACCGGATGCGCTGATGCGTGAAATGAAACAGCTGGAAGCGCGCGGTATTCCGGTGCGTGAGCGTCTGCTGCTGTCCGAAGCCTGCCCGCTGATCCTGCCATATCACGTGGCACTGGATATGGCGCGTGAAAAAGCGCGTGGCGCGAAGGCGATTGGTACTACCGGTCGTGGGATCGGCCCAGCCTATGAAGATAAAGTGGCGCGTCGTGGTCTGCGGGTGGGCGATCTGTTCGATAAAGAGAGCTTCGCCGCTAAACTGAAAGACGTGGTGGAATACCATAACTTCCAACTGGTGAACCTGTACCAGGTGGAGCCAATTGATTACCAGACCGTGCTGGATGATGTAATGGCCATTGCCGACATCCTGACTGGCATGGTGGTGGATGTAACCGATCTGCTGGAAAAAGCGCGCAAGAACGGCGAATTCATCATGTTCGAAGGGGCGCAAGGCACCCTGCTGGACATCGACCACGGTACCTATCCGTACGTGACCTCTTCCAACACCACCGCCGGTGGCGTGGCGACCGGCTCCGGCTTCGGTCCACGTTATCTGGACTACGTGATGGGTATTGTGAAAGCGTACACTACCCGTGTGGGCGCCGGCCCATTCCCTACCGAGCTGTTTGATGAGGTGGGCGAGTACCTGTGCAAGCAGGGGAACGAGTTTGGTGCGACCACCGGTCGTCGTCGTCGTTGCGGTTGGTTTGATGCGGTGGCGGTACGTCGTGCTGCGGCGCTGAACTCCATGTCTGGTTTTTGCTTAACCAAGCTGGACGTGCTGGATGGCCTGAAAGAAGTGAAGATCTGTACGGCTTACCGCATGCTAGATGGCCGCGTGACCGATATTCCACCAATGGCAGCCGAAGGCTGGGAAGGCATCGAGCCGGTATACGAAAGCATGCCGGGCTGGAGCGAAAGCACCTTTGGTGCGACCTCTTTGGAACAGCTGCCACAAGCCGCGCGTGATTACATCCGTCGTCTGGAAGAGCTGACTGAGGTACCGGTAGATATTATCTCCACTGGCCCAGATCGTAACCAGACCATGATCTTGCGTCATCCGTTCGCAGAATAAGACGCTGGCGGTTTGCTCCATGCTGTAAATGGCACGGCAAAACATACAGCTTTGTTTCCAAGCCGACCTTCGGGTCGGCTTGTTGCGTTTTAGGGCCGGGTTTTATAGGCCACTTGCGAAGTTAATTGCGCGCCAGTTCAGTAAAGTTTGGCGTGTGGCGGCCGATACAAGCAACAGGAAACAGTGACGGGATCAAATCATGAAACGCAGGTGGTTAGCGTGGTTGTGGCCGGCGGGCTTACTGCTGAGCACGGCCGTGTATGCTGATGGCGGTTCACCGGTGGAGGTGTACCAGCAGGAGGCGTTACTACGTGAAATCGACAATGAACAGCATTTAAAGCAGGTGCAG
>JBOFCH010000049.1:0-12621 GCA_051645985.1 Plesiomonas sp.
GGATCAGGCGGTCAGTTTTCGCGCCGGTCAGTATCTGATGGTGGTCATGGGGGAGCGGTATAAGCGTCCATTCTCCATTGCGTCCACGCCGGACAATGGCCAGGAGATTGAGCTGCATATCGGGGCATCGGAGCACAATCCGTATGCCATGGCGGTGATGGACAAAATTAAAACGGGTGAGCCGGTGACGGTAGAGATGCCGTTTGGCGAGGCGTGGTATCGTGCCGATAGCCAAGATCCGGTGATCTTGATTGCCGGTGGCACCGGTTTTTCGTATGTCCGCTCTATCATGCTGGATCTGTTGACCCATCAACCACAGCGTCCAGTCTTCCTGTACTGGGGCGGGCGCGAACTGGCTCATCTGTATGACTTACCGGAGTTGCAAGTACTGGCGGCTGAACACGCTAACTTGCAGGTGATCCCGGTGGTAGAACAACCGGCAGATGATTGGTCGGGGCGCAGTGGTACCGTGCTGGCGGCGGTAATGCAGGATTTTGCCTCATTGGCGGGCTATGACATCTACATCGCTGGTCGTTTCGAGATGGCAAAAGTAGCGCGAGAGCTGTTCTGTGAGCAGCGCGACGCTGATGCCGAACATCTGTATGGCGATGCGTTTGCCTTTATCTAATTTGCTCTCCGCTAAGTGCTGATGATGAATGCGCTGACAGCTAGATATAAACGCTAGGCATAAAAACGAGACATAAAAAAACGGGAGGCTGAGCCTCCCGTTGTTGTTTGTGTGCGGTTTGCACAGGGCCAGCACGGCCTTACGCGGCGTGGTGCTCTCCGTCGACCAGCGCCAGACCACGGCGACGCATCTCCCCGGCATCTTGTGGATGGCCGGCTTTTTCCAGCACGTTAGCCAGCAGTGCATAGTCTGTGGCATTCGGCTGTTGTGCCAGCGCTTTGCGCAGGGCGCTTTCCGCTTCCGAGTATTGGCCTTGTACCGCCAGCAAGTGACCCAGAGCGCGATTAAGCAGTGCGTTCTCCGGCTCTTTTTTCATTAGGTGCTGCAACACCTTCTCTACGGCGGCGGGATCGGTAGGGTGCAGACGACTCAACACGGTCAACAGTTGTGGCTCAGACGATTTACGCAGACCGTTCAGTAGCACTTCTTGGGCGTGATGGTGATCGTCACACTCAATCAGATGGCTGGCCAGCAGTGCCAAGGTACGTGGGTTGGTGCGACGTCGACGCGGCTGATTGCGCAGCCATGCCATCAGACCTTCGCTGCCATTTTCCTTCATCGCCTTGCTCATCAGGCCATCCTCGGCATCCAGCTCAATCTGCGCCAGCTCTTGCTCTGGAAACAGACCGGATTTGGTCAGTTGCGGCAACAGATCCAACAAGGCCGCGTAGGCACCGGCTTGGGTATAGGCTTGCTGCGCCAGACGCAGTACCTGTGGATGACGCGGAGCCACCGCCAGCAGGTGATCGACGCCATGGCGGGCGGCATGGATCTCGCCCTGCGCCAGTTGCAGACGCACACGGGTGATGTCGACCGGCAGGGTATCGTTACCGGCCAACTCGGCGGCGCGGTGCAGATACTGGTTGCAGCTTAAGTTATCGCCGCGTTGCTGCGCCGCTTCGGCGGCCATCAGCAGATTCACCACCGGCTGATCGGCATGTTCGGCACTTTTGGCCATCAGACGTTCAGCCTGCTGGTAATCGCCTTCGGTCAGTTTGAGCAGACCGGCCAACGTTTGTTTGCGCGCCCGGTTTTGCTTGCGGCGGGCAAACCAGCCGTGGGTGGAAGAGCCAATGCGCAGCAGACGGCGCAGAACCGCATCCAGAATAAACAGCGCGGCCAGTGTCAGGATCACCAAGATGATCATGCTGGTCAGGCTCATTTCCACGGTATACGGACCGGCCACAATCAGCACATACCCCTGATGACCGGCAAATTCCGGCCCAATCACCAATCCGCCGATGATGATGGCAAGCAGTATAAAAATACGTGTCATGACAACTCCCGGTTAGTTAGTGGCGGGTGCGGGGGCCGCACTGGCCGGTGCGCGGGTCGCAGGTACCGGTGTCGTGGTGACTGCTGGTTGCGCCAACAGGTTACGCACGCGGGTCTGCAAGGCATCTTCGATCAGCGGCTGGCTCTTCAGCGTGGTTGGCAAGTCCATGTAAATAGACTCTTGGCTCAACGCTTCCAGCTCATTTAAGAAGGCTTGGGTGCTGCTGTCTTGCATATCGAAGTAGGAGCGTACCCAGGTATCCACTTTTTCCAGTGACTGCTTATACAGCTCGTTCTGGTGGCGAGGAATGGCCATCGCGGCCATTTGCAGACGCTGACGGATATTTTCCCGCAGGTAGTAATCTTGATTCGGTGCCAGCAGTGGCTCGACGTTACCATCACGACGACGCACAGTGATGAAATCATTGACGAAGCTGTCCCAGCTCTTCAGCAGATTGGATTTCCAGTCATGGATTGAGCTGCTTAAGGTCAGATCTTCGGTCGCCCCTTCGGCCGGTGGCAGTTGGGTATCGGCCAGTTTCAGGTTGTCCACCTGATTCGCCAAGCTGGTGATATCGAGGACTAAACCATCGGTATCCACCTTGTTGATCCCCGCCAGTGCGGTGATGTCGTCTTTCAGTGCTTGGCGGATCGGCAGCAGGCTCGGATCGTTCATCTGGGCCAAACTTTGGTCGGCACTTTTCAGCAGTGCACCGGCGGAGGTCACGTCTTGCTCCATCCACAGTTTGCGGCCGGCATTTTTCACCAGATAATCGGCTTCTGCCAGCAGCCAATCATTGGAGCGGCGCCCGGCAACGTCGGTCAACTGACGTTGTAGGGTGCGAATTTGCTCTTCTTGTGAGGCCTGTGTTTGGCGCGCTTTTTCTAGCGTTTGATTCAGCTCGCTGTTCATCTCACCGGCCAGTTTTTTCTGGTTATCCAGCGCCTGAGTGAGAGCACTGCTTAGCGTATCCACCTGCTGGCGCATCTGGGCCAGATCGTTCATCTGACTCTGATTTTGCTGGTGACCGTGGTAGTACAAGCCACCGCCGAGGGCAATCACCAATGCAATGGCGATCGCGCCCAGCGTTTGACCACCGCTGCGCGTTGGCGCGGTGGTGCTATCCGGCTTGGCCGGAGCGGGTTGGGTAACCGGCTGGGAAGCTGCTGTCTCTGGTACAGGCGTAGAGGTGGCTTGTTCATCCGCAGCGGGAGATGACTGGGGCTTTTGATCCGTCATTGAGATTCGTCCCGAGTTATTCAAATTGTTCAACTGCGGCAATCAGCGATCGGTTATCGGCCCGGTCGGAAACGATGATGTCCCGCCAGCCAAATGCCCGCGCCATTGCAGCAATACGTTTACTGACAACCACTAACCGGCAGGAGGTCAGCCAGTGATGGGCAGTGTCAGGTACCAGTGCAACAAGTTGTTGCAGTATATCGCCGCTGGTGATCACCAGCAGATTTACATTGGCGCGCTGCCAGATATCAGTCTGTTGCACGCCGCAATATTCCAAGGGAATGCGCTGATAGCATTCGCAAAAATTGACCTCCGCCCCACGCTCGCGCAAGACCTGTGCCAGCAAGGGACGTCCGCCATTACCACGCAAAATCAGCACCTGTTGTCCGCTGAGCTGCTGTAATGCCGGTAGCTGTAACAGCCCTTCGCTGATTTCATCGCAGGCGGGGAACAACACCGGTTGCCCACAGGCCTGTTGCAGGTGCAATGCGGTACTGCGGCCGACAGCGGCATAATGCAGGTGTGGCCAGCGGCCGCCGATTTGCTGTACGGTTTGCTCAGCATAGCTGACCGCGTGCCCGGACGCAGCAATAATCCAGTCGCCGGGGTTCAGGCGACTGAAATAGCCCGGTAGCAGGTTCAACTCGCTGCCGGCGGCCAAGGTAAATAAGGGCGCATGGATAGCGGCTCGTCCGGCGGCGGACAAGGCGTGGGTCAGTTCGAGACCGGCCTGATCCGGCCGGGTGACTAAAATGGTCATGCCGCTGTGCTGCTGCTCCGTTATTTCACGCCATGGCCGTAGACGGCAGCCAATATGCTACCCGCGCCGGCGTCCAGCAGTTGTTCCGCCAGTGCGCAACCGAGCTGTTCGGCCTCGCTACGCGGGCCTCGGATCTCGGCTTGCAACAGGCGTGAGCCATCGGGCGCACCGACCAAGGCGCGTAAATAGAGTTCATCGCCGTGCAGCTCGGCATAGCTACCAATCGGCACCTGACAGCCGCCTTGCAGACGGGTGTTCATGGCTCGCTCGGCGCAGACACGATCGGCGGTGTCGGCATGATTGAGCGGCGCTAAGAGTGCACGTACCCGAGCATCATCCAATCGGCATTCGATACCGATAGCACCTTGGCCGACCGCAGGCAGTGACTGTTGTACGCTCAAACGGGCGCGAATGCGCGCCTCTAGACCCAAGCGACGCAGGCCTGCCGCGGCCAGAATGATGGCGTCATACTCGCCGTTATCCAGCTTGCTCAAGCGGGTGCCGACATTGCCGCGCAGATCTTTGATGTGCAGATCGGGGCGCGCGGCACGCAGCTGGCATTGGCGACGTAAACTGGAGGTGCCGACGATAGCGCCTGATGGCAGGGCGTCCAGCGAGTCATAGTGGTTGGAGACCAGCGCATCGTGCGGATCATCGCGTTCACAGATGCACACCAGTCCTAAACCCTCAGGGAATTCCACCGGCACATCTTTCATCGAATGTACGGCGATATCGGCCCGCTGCTCCAGCAGGGCCAACTCGAGTTCTTTGACAAACAGCCCCTTGCCGCCGACTTTGGCCAGCGGGGTATCGAGGATCACATCCCCTTTGGTGACCATCGGCACCAGCGTGACCTCCAGATCTGGATGCAAGGCACACAGTAAATGGCGGACGTGCTCGGCTTGCCACAACGCAAGCGGGCTTTGGCGGGTGGCGATGCGAATTAGCTGTTTGGACATGCTGTTAACCGTATGATGAAGATAGCTAATCCTACCACCGGCCGATAGTCAGTGTCAGCGCATCGGATCGCACTCTGTGCGATCGGTGACGATAATCACCGGCATAATTGTGAGAGCTATTGCGTTTTTCGTTATTTAATGTAAATAATTTGTGAAGTCGATCTGGGTTTCGCGACGGACTGCTTTTTCCGTGGCGGTGGTTGACGTGCAACAGGATTTCATGGCTGGATTAACCTTGCTGCCTTTACGGTGACCGTTGAAAATGTTAAATTGATCACGTTTTCGACATCAGCAAACAGTAATCGCACAAGGCTTGGGTAAGACACGGATGTGCATGGTGTCGGTGGGTAGGTTACCGGGGCTCCGGTATTAATGTCAGGCAATGCGTATTGTACCTGTATATTGAGACACTCAAACGGCGAATGGATGCCATAAACCAGCTGCGCGTTGAACGCGCGCTGGCGGCGATGGGGCCTGCTTTTCATCAGGTCTACAGCCTGTTGCCGGTTTTGCTAAATTATAACCACCCGATGATGCCGGGCTACCTCGATGACGGGGTTCCTCGCGGCGTCTGCCTGTTTACGCCTGATGAAATGCAACAGCAGTTCATCGACGACTGCTCCCGTGCGTGGGGGCAACCACTCAGCGAGCCGCATCAAGGTGAGCTGCCAATTACCGCCATCTATTCGATGGGCAGTACCTCTTCTGTTGGCCAAAGTGCCGATTCCGATCTGGATATCTGGGTCTGTCACCAGTCGTGGCTGGATCGCGATGAGCGTCAGCGCCTGCTGGATAAGTGCACCTTGTTGGAGCAATGGGCGCGCTCGCGTGGCGTCGACATCAGCTTCTTCCTGATTGACGAAAACCGCTTCCGTCACAACGAATACGATACCTTGAGTACCGAAAACTGCGGCTCAATGCAGCACCTGTTGTTGCTGGACGAGTTTTACCGCACCGCAGTGCGTTTAGCCGGTAAGCGGATTTTGTGGAACATGGTGCCGGTAGAGATGGAAGAGCAGTATGACGAGTATGTCCTGCTGCTGTACGCACAAGGGGCGCTTAATCCCAATGAGTGGTTGGACTTGGGCGGCCTTGGCAAATTGTCGGCGGCCGAATATTACGGCGCCAGCTTGTGGCAGCTGTACAAGAGTATCGACTCGCCGTACAAAGCGGTGTTGAAGAGCCTGTTGCTGGAAGCCTATTCCTGCGAATACCCGGAAACCGAATTACTGGCGTTGGAGATGAAGCGTTGTCTGCACTCCGGCGACATTATCAGCTGCGGTCTGGATGCGTACAGCATGATGCTGGGACGGGTGACCCGTTATCTGACCTCGGTCGGTGATGAAACCCGCCTCGATCTGGCGCGGCGCTGTTTTTATCTCAAGGTGTGCGAGAAATTATCGCAAACTCCGGCGGTGGTCAGCTGGCGGCGTGAAGTGCTGCAAGGGCTGGTGGCCGAGTGGGGCTGGGATGCGGCGAAGATCCGCAAACTGGATAACCGCGCGCACTGGAAAATCGAGCAGGTACGTGAGGCGCATAACGAGCTGCTGGAAGCGTTGATGCAAAGCTATCGCAACCTGATCCGCTTTGCTCGTCGTCATAACCTCAGTGTCAGCGCCAGCCCAGAAGATATCGGCGTGTTGACGCGCAAACTGTATGCCGCGTTCGAGGTGTTGCCGGGCAAGGTGACCCTAGTGAATCCGCAGATTTCACCGGATTTGTCCGAGCGTGATCTGACCTTTATTCAGGTGCCGGATGGACGCAGTAACCCGAAAGGCTGGTATCTGTATAACAAGGCCCCGCTGCTGTTTGAAATTGCCGGTCGGCCGAATCTGGAATACAACCGCTACCTGAGTAAGCTGGTGGCGTGGACCTATTTTAACGGTCTGCTGACGCCGCAAACCCGTTTGCATGTCCAAGGCTTCGGCAGTGCTTGCGATACCGCCAAACTGTGTCAGTTGGTGCAAGATATTCGTAGCCACTTTCCGATCAAGCGGCCGATGCCGAGCCAGAAAGAGCTGTACAGCCCGTGCGAAATTCGCCACCTCGGTATCATCATTAACCTAGAAGCCGATCCGACTGCCGATTTCAACAATACGGCAGTACGTTTTGATTTTAGCCAGACCGATGTCTTTAGCTTCGGTCAGCAGCAGCAAAGCTTGGTCGGTAGCGTGGATTTGCTGTATCGCAACTCGTGGAACGAGGTGCGTACACTGCATTTTCGCGGTGAAGAGTGCCTGCTGGATGCCATCAAAACCATCTTGGGCAAGATGCATCAGGACGCTGCATTACCGGAAGCGGTGGAAGTGTTCTGCTACAGCCGTCACCTGCGGGCGATTATCCGCAACCGAGTCTCTCAGCTGGTGGCCGAGTGTATTGACCTGCGCTTGTCGAGCGAGCGTCAGGAGCCAAAACGCTTTAAATCGCTGCGTATTGCCGGTCAGACGTGGGGCTTGTTCTTCGAGCGCCGTGGCGTGTCAGTACAAAAGCTGGAAAATGGCGTCGATTTCTACGGCTGTATCTCCAACACCAAGTTGCACGGTTTCCCGCTGATGCTGGGGAGCGAAGAGCCGAACCTGCCGCCGATTGTCGATGCGTATGCCAGCGAAGGGATCATCCAGTTCTTCTTCGAAGACAGCGAGCGCGGTTTTAATATCTACATTTTGGATGAGTCCAACCGCATCGAGGTCTACCAGAACTGTGAAGGCAATAAGGATGAGTTGGTGCAGGATGTGAACCGCTTCTACGCGGCTTCACACGATAAGTTGACCTTTGGTGCCAGCATCATCAACTTCAACCTGCCACAGTTTTATCTGATGGTGCAGCGTGATGGCATGTTGCAGATTGAGCCGTACCGTAGCGGCGTGCCGCGTGATCCGGCGGCGAATCAAGATACTACCTGGACGCCGGAAACTTTGTTCCAACACAGCCGCTCACAAGCCTGAGTCGAGCGCGCCACCTTATGCGACTGAGACTGACAGCCACCGAATAGCGGTGGCTGTGTCGTTGGATGGCGGTCAAACGGCTAGCGCAGATCCACCTCGTCTTCGGCTTGCTGACTGCAAGCCAGCGACAGTAAATCCCACAGTTCAGCCCCGGTACGATCGCAGATCCACTCTTGGTCGACAAAATTGAAATGGAAACCACCGGCTTTGGTGGCGACCCAGATCTGGTGCAGCGGTTGCTGACGATTGAGAATGATCTTGCTGTTGTTTTCGAAGGTCAGGGTCATCACCCCGCCTTGGGTGTCGTAATCGATATCGGTATCGATCGCATCCAGTTTCTCTTCCAACGCCAGCCAGATGGCGTCTGCGGCCTGATGAAATTCAGTATCATTCATGGTGGCTATCCTATTGCTTTTCATGATCGAGCTGCGATTATAGAAGCCTTATTATCGTAAATAACAGGCAATCTCATGAAGAATTCTCTTTGCCGTGCACTGGCACTGGGTGTGGTACTGACGTTGGCGGGTTGCGGCGTGAAAGGGCCTTTGTATATGCCAGCGCCAGAACAACCGGCCCCGGCTGCACCACAACCGGCGCCAGCGGCAGCTCCAGCGCCTGCCGCGTAAGGCGAGCGCGGGGACTCACACGGGGTAGCGCGTACCGATCGGGTACGCCCAACGTACCTGCGTTGCGTCACGGGTGGGTGGCTCGATGATCATACCGGTTAGTCGGCAAGCAGAGCGTGATTGCACAACTCAAGGAAGGACAGAGTGGATTATTTTAACTATCAGGACGATCAGCTGTTATATGCTGAAGGCGTTGCCTTGCCGGCTCTGGCCGCGCAGTTTGGTACGCCGTTGTATGTCTATTCTCGTGCCACGCTAGAGCGTCACTGGCACGCCTTTGACCAAGCGGTAGCCGGTCATCCGCATCTGATTTGCTATGCAGTGAAGGCCAACTCGACCTTGGCGCTGCTCAATCTGCTGGCGCGTTTAGGCTCGGGATTCGACATCGTCTCCCGTGGTGAGCTGGAGCGAGTGCTAGCCGCCGGTGGCTCGCCGCACAAGGTGGTGTTTTCCGGCGTGGCCAAAAGCCGCAGTGACATCGAGCGTGCACTGGAGGTGGGGATCCGCTGCTTTAACGTCGAATCGGAAGCCGAATTGCAGCGCCTCAATCAGATTGCTGGTGAGCGTGGTTGCCGTGCGCCGGTCTCTTTGCGGGTTAATCCGGATGTGGATGCCAAGACCCACCCTTATATCTCGACCGGTCTGAAAGAAAATAAATTTGGCATCAGCCATCAGGAGGCGCGCCGGATTTATCGTTTGGCCCGCGATCTGCCACATCTGCACGTGGTGGGCATTGATTGCCATATCGGCTCGCAGCTGACGGAATTAGCCCCGTTTCTGGATGCGTTGGATAGGCTGCTACTGCTGATTGATGCACTGGAGCAAGACGGTATTTCTTTGCGTCACGTGGATGTCGGGGGCGGTCTGGGGGTGCGCTATGATAGCGAAACCCCGCCGCAGCCGGCGGAATATGCCGCGGCGCTGCTGGCGAAGCTGGCCGGTCGGCCACAGCTGGAGCTGGTGTTTGAACCGGGTCGGGCGATTGTCGCCAACGCTGGGGTGTTGCTGACCCGGGTGGAGTACCTGAAAAGCGCGGCAGAGCGCAATTTTGCGATTGTGGATGCGGGGATGAACGATCTGCTGCGCCCCGCGTTGTATCAGGCGTGGATGCAGATCCTGCCGGCGGATAGTTCGCTGGTAAGAACGCCAGCCTGTTATGATGTGGTGGGGCCAGTGTGCGAAACCAGTGATTTTCTCGGTAAGCAACGCGAGCTGGCGGTCGCCGAAGGCGATCTGCTGGTGGTGCGCTCGGCCGGTGCTTATGGCTTTAGCATGAGTTCGAATTACAACTCCCGGCCTCGGGCGGCCGAAGTGCTGGTTGACGGCACTCAGCCACACCTGATCCGGGAGCGAGAAATTTTAAGCGATTTATGGCACGGGGAGCACCTGCTGCCGTGATTACGGAGAACCGCATGCAATTTTCCAAGATGCATGGACTGGGCAACGACTTTATGGTTGTGGATGCGGTGACCCAGAACCTGTTTTTTTCACCGGAGCTGATCCGCAAACTGGCGGATCGGCACCGTGGCGTCGGCTTTGACCAACTGTTGGTGGTCGAGCCGCCGTACGATCCGGATCTGGATTTTCACTACCGTATTTTCAATGCTGATGGCAGCGAGGTGGCGCAGTGCGGTAATGGCGCGCGTTGCTTTGCCTCGTTTGTGCGCCAAAAGGGGCTGACCAATAAACGCGAAATTCGGGTCAGTACTCAGGTCGGCAAGATGATCTTGCAAGTGCAAGATGATGAACAGATCACCGTCAATATGGGGGTGCCGGAATTTGAGCCGGCCCGTATCCCGCTGCGGGCGGTGAAAGAAGAAAAAACCTACATCCTGCGTGCCGGTGAACAGACGGTGTTTTATGGCGCGGTCTCCATGGGCAATCCACACTGTGTGTTGCAGGTCGACAATACCGACAGCGCACCGGTCGAGACGTTAGGCCCACTGCTGGAAAGCCATGAGCGTTTTCCGGAGCGGGCTAACGTCGGCTTTATGCAGGTAGTCAGTCGTGAGCACATTCGCCTGCGGGTGTATGAGCGTGGTGCTGGGGAGACGCAGGCCTGTGGCAGTGGCGCGTGTGCGGCGGTGGCCGTCGGCGTCATGCAAGGACTGCTGGGGGAGTCGGTGCAGGTCGATTTACCGGGCGGTAGCCTGCACATTCGTTGGCGCGGAGCCGGTCAGCCATTGTACATGACGGGGCCGGCGACCCATGTGTTTGATGGATTTGTCACCCTGTAAGGGGCGCAAGGGAGTAACGTGGCATGCATGATGCCGGTCGAGGCGATCAGGATGTGGTGCAAGCACCCAGCCTGAGTGATAGTCAGGTGGCTGCCTATTTGCAGCATCAGCCGCAGTTTTTTATGCGTCATCCGGCGCTGCTGAACAGCCTGCACATTCCGCATTACAGTCGGGGCGCCGTATCGCTGGTGGAGTTACAACTGCTGACCTTGCGCCAGCAGGTCAGCGAGTTACAGCAGCAGCAGCGGGAGCTGGTCGAGCGGGCGGCGGAAAATGAGCGATTGTTTTTCAGTTTGCTGCCGTTACAGCGTCAGTTATTACAGGCACCGAGCTTGGCTGACGGGTTGCAGATCTTGCAGCAGTGGAGCCGCTCGTTGGGCCTGCTGGCCTGTGGCGTGCGATTGTTCAGTGATCGCTGGCAGCTCACCGCTCCCAGTACTGCGCATGAGCTGGCGTTAAGCCCGCTCCAGTTTGAGCCGATCCGTGTACAGCGCTTTGGCCAGTGTTTCTTTCCCGGAGCCAGTTATTTAGGCCCGCTGAATGCCGTTGAACAGCAATTACTGCTGCCGGATGTGGTGCGGGTCGGCTCGGTCGCGGTGCAGCGGCTGGGGGCGGAGCGTGAGTGGGGGGTGCTGGTGTTTGCCAGCCGCGATCCACAGCATTTTCAGCCCGGTATGGCGACGCATCTGTTACAGCAGGTTGCGGCCTTGGTGGAGCAGGCATTGCCGGCATGGGTCGCCCTGCGTGCTCCGATCTGATAACCCGTCGGCTTGATAACAATCCGGCCGGATCAAACGGAAAACCCGATGACAGCCAATCAGCCATCTGACGATCACCTGCTGTACCCACCGGTACAGCAATATCTGGATTTTTTGCGTAATGAGCGTCAGCTCAGCCCAAAGACGTTGGAAAGCTACCAGCGTCAGCTGGGGGTGATCCAACAGCAGATGTTGGGATTAGGGCTGCGTAGTTGGCCTCAGTTGGACGCAGCGTGGATCCGCCAACTGGTGGCGCGCGCTAAGCGTGAAGGTCTCAAGGAGAGCGCACAGGCACTGCGTCTGTCGGTGCTACGCAGTTTCCTCGACTACTTGGTGTTGCACGGTGTGCTAGTCGCCAATCCGGCGCGTGGGATCGCGGCACCGAAAAAGCCGAAACGACTGCCGAAAAACATGGATGTGGACGAGGTGGGGCACTTACTGACTGTGAACGACAGCGATCCGCTGGCGGTACGTGATCGCGCCATCATGGAGCTGATGTACGGCGCCGGTTTGCGTTTGTCTGAGTTGGTTGGCCTTAACTGCAACATGTTGGATTTGGCCGAGGGCGAGGTGCGGGTGCTGGGTAAGGGCAGCAAAGAGCGGCAAGTCCCGTTTGGTCGCACCGCTGCTGAGTGGTTACAGCGCTGGTTGGTGCTGCGTCCGGGGTTTGCGCCGCAGGATGAGGCGCTGTTTGTCTCGCAGCGCGGGAGTCGCATCAGTACTCGCAACGTGCAAAAACGCATGGCGGAATGGGGTATCAAGCAGGAGGTCAGCAGCCACGTGCATCCACACAAACTGCGCCACTCGTTTGCCAGTCATTTGCTGGAGTCGAGTGGCGATTTACGGGCGGTACAAGAGCTGCTCGGTCATGCCAATCTCTCCACCACCCAGATTTATACCCATCTCGACTTTCAGCATCTGGCTAAGGTGTATGATGCAGCGCATCCACGCGCCAAGCGTGATTCTGATTCTTAACGTCGAACGTTCGGTCGCTATTGGCTGCGGGCCGGCGAAGCGGCGTACTACGGGAGCGATATATGCAGTTTTTCCGTCCGCTGCGGCCGATCGCGGCCCTCAGCTTTGATCTGGATGACACCCTGTATGACAACGTGCCGGTGATGCAAGCCTGTGAG
>JBOFCH010000050.1:0-4512 GCA_051645985.1 Plesiomonas sp.
CAGAATAAAATCGGTGGTCACCGCACCTTTGATTTTCTGTTGTTCGATGCGTCGGCGCTCATCTACGCTCACGGATGCCAACTGCTCCGCGCTATTGTCATCGTGCTTATCCGTAAGCTCATTGATGACGTCATGGGGCGCTCCGACCGCCTCCGTATGCGTTGCAGAATCGGTGTCTGCTGCATGGGTCAGTGAGTGCCAGATTTTCTCAAATCCTTCAAAGCACAAAAACATACCGCCCAGCATCAGCAATGGCGTGATCGCCCATGGCACAATCGCACTGATCAACAACGCTGCCGGTACCAAAATCAGCTTATTGCGAAACGACCCTTTCGCCACGGCCCAAACAACGGGCAACTCCCGATCGGCATTAACACCAGAAACCTGTTGCGCATTTAGGGCCAGATCGTCACCCAGCACCCCGGCGGTCTTTTTCGCTGCAACCTTCGTCATGGCAGCGACATCATCCAAAATACCCGCAATATCATCTAATAATGCAAAAAAACTTGCTCCGGCCAAGAAAGACCCCCGCTTCTTATATCAACGTTCAATTTAATAAATAAAAAGTGATCCCGGCAGAGATCACCTCACTACCCCGGATAATTCAAGACGTTTGTAAACGGACTCATTATGATCTTCGCTATATATCAACATATCAACATATCAACATATCAACATATCAACGAAGCAACCGAGTTTGAGGAAGTATAACGGTAATTGTTTATTGATTCATATGATAAAAATCAGAGTGTCAATATTCAACTCAAGAGGCAATTGCAGAGTCTTTCAATAAAGTACGGTTAATCGTGTCATTCAACCGACTCATGGTCAAAGGCTTAGTACAGTAATCCACCATACCGGCAGCCAGACACTCATTACGAACGCCGATGGTAGCATCCGCCGTCAGCGCAACGATACGTGGTGCGGCATTACCCAGCTCCCGCAGAATAATCTGCGTGGTCTCAATGCCGCCCATACCCGGCATATGCAAGTCCATAAACACGATGTCATAGCTTTGATTACGGACTTTCTCACACGCCTCTTCACCACTGCTGGCCGTATCCACCTCATGCCCCATTTTACGCAGCATCGATTTCACCACCATCAAGTTAACTTTATTATCATCCACCACCAACAGCTGCTTGGCACTGTAGATTTTTTCAACCTCTGCGGTTTCGTGTGGCGCACAATGATACTCACGAGCATCAAAATGCTTGGCGATCACCGCTTGCAACCCTTGTGATTTCAGCGGCTTGGTCAGGTAGTCATCCATCCCCGCTGCGATGTACGTTTCACGTGAATCCTCCATAGCATCGGCGGTCAACGCAACAATGACCAGTTTCTCGCTGTGTTCATCTTTCATTTTGCGGATCACCGCCGTTGCCTCAAGTCCGGTCATTAACGGCATCTGGATATCCATCAAAATCAAATCAAACGGCTCTTCGCGCACTTTATCAATGGCCATAAATCCATTGTCTGCGGTTTGCACTTTATGCCCTTGGCTGATCAACAGAGTAGAAATAAATTTACGGTTAGCGGCGCTGTCATCCACCAGCAAAATCCGGATTTGTGGAATGCACTGCTCACACGCCATGCTCTTACATTTCTCGTTAGACTGAGGCATATCTTGCCGCGGCGCATCGGCAGTGATAAACGAGAACGTAAAGCAACTGCCCTTACCGACCTCACTGGTCAAGGTAATATTCCCTTTCATCAGTTTGGCGAGGCTTTTAGAAATCTCCAGCCCCAACCCCGATCCACCATAAAAGCGGTTGGTCGAAAGTTCGGCCTGTGAAAAACGTTGAAAGAGTTTGGGGATCACGTCAGGCGCAATACCGATACCACTGTCGGTTACCGCAATATCAATACGGTGGCTACCGGCCCCAATGGGCTTACTGTGGACATCCATCCGAATAAAGCCTTTTTCTGTAAACTTGATGGCATTACTCAGCAAGTTCATGACAATTTGCCGGATCCGAATCGGATCGACCTCCACCCAAGTCGGCAAATCGGGAGGTAAATGTAGCGTAAACGCTAATCCTTTTTGGCTCGCTGCATTAAAAACCAAACGATGCGCATTAATCAGCAAACTGGATAACGAACAGGCAGAAACATCCAGCCGGACATGCCCAGCCTCCAGTTTGGAGACATCCAAAATATCATTCAGCAAACCAAGCAAGTGTTCCGCCGAATCGCGGGCAGTAGCCAAATAATCGGCCTGCTGTGAGTTGAGGGTGCTATCTTCCAGCAAAGAAATCATACCGATCACCCCATTCATGGGGGTGCGGATCTCATGACTCATATTCGCCAAAAACATACTCTTAGCCCGGTTCCCCGCTTCTGCCTGAAAACGTGATTCCTCCAACTTTTCAGTCAGGCGCAATAACTCACTATTGTGTTTTTTACTGCGCTGCAACTGACGCCAAGCCAGCAATGCGAAGGCGATAATTAATATAAATTGTAATGATGCAATCGCAGTTGTTGTGACAATCTGATTACTGACGGTCTGGTTGCGACTTTCATCAAAGTCAGTAAATGAAACGTTGACCTGTAAAATGGTCTTTTGAATCAATGGATGTAACCGGACTAAAGCCTGATCCAACTGTTTGAAACGCGCCGGATCAAAATGCACATCCACATCCGGCCCTAAAATGGTGTCGGCATACGCGATAAACGCCGGCAGTTCATGTTTGATTTGCTGGTAAATCGGCTGACCATTTAAGATCTCTCGACTATCACTGCCATGTAGCGCCAGATTAATCCGACTGACAAAGGTGTCATAACGCAATTGAAGCGCCTGCATGGAAGACGCACTGCCATTTTCATTTTGTACATTCAGCAACTGATACTGCAAACGATAAAACTCATTCTGTAGCTGAAAGTAAGTCCACATCAGGTTATCGTCACCGATGCTGGCAGTCCGTTTCAGATCATCAAACTGTCGGTACTGAATAAAGGCAATGCTGAAGAAACTCCCCAGCAAAACCAAACAAATCACAACCAGTAGCCGATAATTCGTTCTCATGCAGGCATACTCTGTGTTACTCAACCTTCATGGATGTCACTTGCCACGCGCAGCGACTGTAATAAGACTTGGTTTTCAACTCAGGATTAGCGTCAAACGGATAAACCACAAACAGCGGCCCTTTATCGCGCACGCTGAGCATTTTGCCGTCGATCTTACGCGCCAAAATGACATTGTATTTTTCCAAATCAGACATCGGCAGCGTAGACTCATAATCATTCAATGCCGTAAAGACCAGTGTTTTCCCCGAGCCTTTCACCGCGGCTAACACATCTTTAATCAGTGGGCCTTCAAAGGTTTTCTCGCCCTCATACCACGGGGTGACGGTGGTGATCCGGTACTGTGGCAGAGACTCCAGCAAGGCATTATCAAACACTGCCGTATTGCCCATGTTAGTTTCACTGATCGCCCCGGAAACCGTCAGCACCGGATCGCCGGCAATCGGAGCCAAGGCCATCGCTGGCGTAGTGATCCCGACCGAAATAGCCGCCATCGCAGCCAGTAACCATGCTCTGAACGTATTCACACGCATTAGGATTCCCCCTCGGGAGTAATGGCTAGTTTTCAAGGTACGCCAGCAACGCATCGCGCGTCGGGCCGGCAAAATCCACAAAATTGCTGTAATCCAGTAGGCTTTGCTCTCCGACACCTTTACGGCACAAGGCTTCCACATTCTGGGCTGCGGCGTACAAGCGTAACGCCCCCAGCGAGCCAGAACTGCTCTTGATACAATGCGCCAGCTTACCTAACCCAACCCAATCTTCTGATTGACGAGCCTGCTGCATCTGTACCAGATGCTCTTCCAGCTCCGTTAGGTAAACTTGAATAATCTCATTGAGCACATCGGCGCCAATTTCCTGTTTTAGCTCTCCCAGCACCTGCGGATCTATCCATTCTGTGCCCGCCGGCTCCGATTTTTGCAACTGCATAATAATGCTCCCCCGTCTTTCGTGACTAAACCGACCATCCCCGCACAATCGTTCTTCACTGACGTTGTTTAATTGTTCGCTGAGCCGGTGCCAGCAATCCACAACTCACCATCAACCTACACCCACCAACAATCCCACCTACACCCCACCTGCAATCCGAGAATCTAATCCCAAGTCTTGCTGCCTTAATACCATTGTATTAAGTATTGTCGCTTTAACTTACAAGATAGCATTGGATAACAAAATATTCACACCGTCACGATGCAGAAATGCGGAATAACGTTGGTGAACCATGGATAGATCTCTGGCGTCAGCGCACTGATGGCAGAAAAGAAAAAGCCGCTGTAAACAGCGGCTTTTTTATGTAGGAAGATCAACTAGAAAATAGGTAACCACGCAGCACTAAACTAACAAGGTAAACGTTCCCTGTGTGTCAATTGCCTGTATGTCTGGCCTGTAATTTCTGGGCTGTAAGCCGAGAAGATGTGCATATTATGCGTTACGCGCCCGCTCCGCCGTCAGCGCAGCGATACGGGTGATCACGTCAACGGCACTTTC
>JBOFCH010000051.1:0-9246 GCA_051645985.1 Plesiomonas sp.
GACAATGGTGGTATTACGCTGCAAATGCGCTATTCAATACCGCTGTTTGTATACGGTGTAGAATTATCACCGGCGGAGAAAGCGGCTCACCAAGCAGTTGCAGAGGATACGGTTTTCCGCGCACTCTCGTGGCAGATAGTCCGTGAAGGTAAGCAGCCGTTTATCGAGATCCGTAATCAAAGTGCCTTTCACGTTCGGCTGAGTCATGTCAGCTTAGGTAACAATGTTCTGGTTGACGGCTTATTCGGTTACGTACTGGCGCATTCCACGCGCAAATGGCCGTTGCCGACTGATATTAACGTTACGGCTGCCACCTTCTTGCGAGCACAGGTCAATCACTATCAAACCCTCTGGCAGTCAGCGTCAGCTCACTAGGAGGCGAGATGACGGGATGGTCCACGAAGGCTTGTCGGTGGCCAGTATGGGCTATTGCCGTGCTGACGTTTTGCCTAGCCGCTGCCCGCAGCATGGCCGCAGATCTGCCTCCACCACCACGGAGTAATCCAATAGCGCAAGAGCAGCTCTATCGCCTTGAGCTGGTCATCAACCAATATCCGACTGGGTTAATTGTTCTCGTCAGGAAAAAACAGGATAACTACTGGATTAGTGCCGATCATTTGCTCTCTATTGGCATGCCGGCTCATTCTGTGACGGCACCTGAAACCAATCTCTCTCAGATTGCGGGCGTCAGCGTCAATTATGACAGTGCAGGGCAGCGCTTACTGTTGCAAGTTCCTCCCCAGTGGCTCCCTACACAGCAGATTAATCGTTCAGCGTCGGTCTGTGCTGTCTCGGCGCAAAGTGGTGCGGGGGCGTTATTTAATTACGATGCTTACGCGAGTCAGACACAACATCAAGGTGCGGCTTTGTCGGTGTGGAATGAATTGCGTTTTTTCAGTGCACCGGGTTCGTTATCGCTGAGTGGGGTATTGAAGCAACCACTCTCACATGGGGAGCAGGATATTGAGCAAGGGTATGTTCGTTATGACACCTCGTTTCGCCATGACAATGAACAAGATGTTTTAAGCTGGGTTGCCGGTGATTTTATTAGTGGGGCATTGAGCTGGAGTAACAGTGTCAGGATGGGGGGAATACAGGTCAGTCGTGATTTTACTTTGCGGCCAGACATTGTGACTTACCCCTTGCCGTCGTTTTCGGGTAGTGCTGCCGTTCCTACCACGGCAGATTTGTTCATCAATGGTTATAAATCCAGCAGCACTAATCTACAGCCCGGCCCGTTTACAATAACGGATACTCCGTATATTAATGGCGCTGGTGAGGCCGTGCTGGTGACGACCGATGCACTAGGCCGGCAAATCTCTACCACGTTACCGTTTTATGTGGCTAACACGTTGCTGGGGGTCGGCTTATCCGATTTCTCCGCATCGGCTGGTGCGTTACGTCGGGATTATGGTCATCGCAGTTTCTCGTATGGCCCCGCGGGGATCAGTGCATCCTATCGATATGGCGCGACAAATTTTTTAACACTCGAAGGGCATGTTGAGGGAGCGCGCTCCTTGGCTCTGCTCGGCGTTGGTTCGGTATTACAGTTGGGCCGTTGGGGCGTGTTCAGTGGTTCATTCAGTGCCAGTGGCAAGCAAGGTGAGTCAGGTAATCAATACAGCGTTGGCTATCAATACAATAACGCCGTGATCAGTTTGAATACCCAACATATTCAACGCGATAATGCGTTTCGTAACTTAGCTTTATATGACACGTACACAGCGCCTGCGGATAATGCGCAGCCTATATTTGCACTTAGCCGTAGCAGTACACAATATTCGGCTGCGTTATCGTTAGGCCGCTATGGCAGCTTGGGCGCGGCCTATTTCGATATACAAAGCTTTGCGGACGATCGAACGCGTTTGTTTAATCTGTCATGGAATAAAAATGTCTGGCACAACAGTAACCTATCCGTTACTGCTAGCCATGATCCGGCCAATAATAGCTGGACGACCGCATTGTCGCTCCAAATCCCGTTGGGTGCCTTATCGTCAGCAACGCTGTCTTATGAGCGTAATGCTGCTGGTCAACATGTGCAGCAGTTGTCCTATACCCAATCGGTTCCCAGTGATGGTGGTTTTGGCTGGAATGTGGCTTACAGTCGTCAGCATCCCGCCAGTGATTATCAACAAGCATCACTGAGTTGGCGTAATGAGCACGTCCAGCTGCAAGGGGGGGCATATGGCTCAAGTGGAAAGTATACCCAATGGGGAAATGTGACGGGGTCTCTGGTCACCATGGATGGTCATTGGTTGGCGGCCAATAAAATTAATGATGCCTTTGTCGTTGTCAGCACACTCGGTTATCCCGGTATGAGTGTGAACTATGAGCATCAGCCGGTGGGTAAAACGGATCAGGAGGGGTATTTACTGATCCCCAACGTACCGTCTTATTATTCAGCCAATTATGGCATAGACACCTTGAATCTACCGGTCGATGTAGTTGTGGAAAAAACGCAAGCGCAAGTCGCGGTACGTCGGCACAGCGGTTACATGGTGGCATTCCCGATCCAACAACAACAGGCGGCTAGTATCATTTTGGTCGATGACCAAGGGAAACCTCTGCCGGTTTCCAGTCTGGTTACCCGCACAGGATATCCAGCGACATATGTGGGATGGGATGGTCTGGTGTATCTCGAGAATGTCACTCAAAACGACCGGTTACAGGTAAAAACCCCTGCTGGTCAATCTTGTCAGGCCCTCATTCGGTTGTCGGATGTCCGTACGCATAAACTGCAAACATACGGGCCTTTTACCTGTAAATTCTCACCATCTCTAGGGGCTGGGCATGAATAATCGCGCTATGTGGCAATACGCTATCTTGCTGATTGGCCCTCTGTTTTTCAGCACCTCATTGCTTGCTCAATGTGTTCCCTCTTTTCCTGCTGGAGGCGGCTCTTTTGGGAGTGTAAGCTCTTTTCAGGCGCAAAGTAGCCCGCAGGCAACATCGGTCAATCTCACCTTAAAATGTGATTTGGTGCTGGCGACCTTACTTTCAAGCGATAATGTGAGCCTGATATTTAGCAATGCCTCAAATCTCGCGGGGAACTCAGCTACCTTAAAGGTGTTGGGTAGTAGCGGAAGTGACAACATTCCGATCAACATCTGTACCACGTCCAACTGTGCATCGCCAATCACGCAGGGCAACACCGATGTCTTTTCTTCATCAACGTTGGCTACGTTGCTCAGCGCCTCAACTTTTACTATTCCTCTTTACTTTCGTACTACCACCGGCCAAAGCATTGCTGCGGGTCAGTATACGGTGACGTTGAACTTAACTGTCGCTTGGGATATTTGCGGTTTGGTGGGCATTGGCGGGCTTTGTACCAACAAACAGCAAGGCAGTACGCTGTTATCAACCACATTAACGTTAGATATCACTAATGATTGCATCACCATCAGTGCACCGAATGTCAATTTTGGCGATGCTCCCTTTGTCAGCAGCCTAGGCGCAATATCCCAGACGATTGCCGTGACCTGCACCAAAGGCAGCACCTATAGTGTCGGTATCAATGATGGTTTGCATGCCGTTAATGGTGTTCGCTACCTGAGCAACGGTACGAATAGCATTGCCTATGACATTTATCAGGGAACCACCGCCGTTACTCGTTGGGGATCTGTCGGCGCGCAGCGCTGGGCAAGCGGGAATGCCACCTCCGTCAGCGGCGATCAGCTCACCCGCAACTATACCTATCTGGCACAGATCCTCAGCGGACAATCCACCGACTCCAGCGGACTCTATACTGACACGCTAGTGGTGGATATCGCGTTTTAGTTTGAAAGACTAAGGGCAAGCTCTGCGCGCGATTCAGGTACCGTGGTTGAGTGTAGTTTTATGGGATATGGGGAAGATCCCGTATCTGACTTTACCGCGAGAAAATCGTGACTCAATGTAATCTACGGGAGAAGCCGTGGGTAAGATAGCGAACTTTTAAATAGAGTTAAATTCTAGGTTTAAGAATATTTACTGGATGGAAATGCTAATAATTATTCTCAATTCAATATGATATGTAAGGGTGGAAATAAAACGGCACGTAATTTAATAATCATATGAAAACATGACAATACAGCGCCTATTGCAAGTTTAATTCGGCTCTTTATGATACGCACAAAATATCCCCTATTTTACGTTTCGCCTTACTAAATCGTTAGAGAGTAAAGAATCAAACATGCGCTTGTTGTCTGTGTTGTGCCTGTCGATTGCAGGTTGGTTGTGCGCGGCTCCGGCCGTTGCCAGTTTGTCGCAAGAGCCGGCGAAAGCTGATCTGGTGGTGGTAAAAAAATCGCAATACCGTCTGGCATTGATGCGTGACGGAAAAGAGATTAAAAGTTTCTGGATAGCGCTGGGTGCGAACCCCGTAGGGCCAAAAATGATGAAAGGGGATAACCGTACTCCAGAGGGGCGTTATCTTCTTGATTATAAGAAAGAAGACTCTCAATACTACCGCGCGATCCATATCTCATATCCGAATGTAGAAGATATGAATCGGGCGCAAAAACTGGGCGTGCACCCTGGCAGCATGTTGATGATCCACGGTCAGCCGAATGCGGTACTGAACAGCCAAGTTCAACGTTCAAACTGGACGAATGGTTGTATCGCACTGCTCAACCATGACATGGATGAATTGTGGCGTTCGGTAGAGCCGGGTACGCCGATAGAGATTTATCCATAACGCGTGATAACTGGCTATTTCAGTTTTTCAGCTATTCATAGCACCTTTTATTGTTTTTTATTCCGGCGCGCTCCGTTTACAACATGACATATTATTTTGTCAGTAGAAATGCAGGAGCAAGCAATATGAAACTACGAGTGCTGTCATGGATGATGGCTGCCGGATTGGTATTGAATACCGCAACGGCAGCTGAAATTACATTACTGAATGCTTCATACGATCCCACCCGAGAGTTATTCACTGAATACAATGCGCTGTTTTCCGAGCATTGGAAAAAACAGCAGGGTGATGAGGTCAGCATCAAACAATCTCATGGCGGCTCTGGTAAACAAGCCCGCGCCGTACTGGATGGCTTAGAAGCGGATGTGGTGACGCTGGCACTTGCCTATGATATTGACACTATTGCCAAACGTGGCTTGGTGGCACCGAACTGGGCTGACGCTTATCCACACCACGCCACGCCGTTTAATTCCACCATTGTGTTTCTCGTCCGTAAAGGCAACCCGAAACAGATCAAAGACTGGAATGATTTGGTTCGTAATGATGTTGAGGTCGTTACGCCGAATCCGAAAACCTCCGGTGGGGCGCGTTGGAATTATCTGGCCGCATGGGGGTATGCGCTGAAGAAAAATGACCAGTCGGAAGACGCGGCGCGGCAGTTTGTTAGCCAGCTCTACCACAACGTGAAAGTGCTGGACTCCGGCGCGCGCGGAGCTACTACCACATTTGTTGAACGTGGGATCGGTGATGTGCTGATCACATGGGAAAATGAGGCTTATTTGGTACTTAAAGAGCTGGGTAGTGATCGCTTTGAGATAGTCACTCCGTCAGTTTCTGTTCTGGCTGAGCCTCCGGTCGCGGTAGTTAATAAGGTGGCAGAAAAACGCGGTACATTGGCTGTTGCCAAAGAATACCTCGCCTATCTGTATTCGCCAGAAGCACAGCGTATTGCAGCTAAAAACTACTATCGACCGACCGATCCGCAAGTGGCTAAAGATACGGCGAGTCAATTTGGAACGTTGGATCTCTTCACCGTGCGTGATGTGTTTGGGGGTTGGGAGCAAGCGCAAAAAGTCCATTTTGCCCGCGGTGGTGTCTTTGATCAGATTTATACGCCCGGAGGTTGAAACGCGGTCTCCAGTGCGGTGTATGGCACATCATAATGCAATCAAATTGTTATATCTCATTCCACGGCGCGCTAATGCGCCGTTTTCTTATCGTTATTTCCGCCTTTAGCTGAAAACAGGGAAAAGAAAGATATTTTCCTTATTTCTCCCCCATGAAGTGGCGCGCGATAGTAGCGTTTCAGGAGCAGGGGCCACAGGGTGTGGCAGCATAACGCGGGGGATCTCATGGCCGTTCGTTCATTTACCGTAATTCCAGGGATGGGACCCACATTGGGTTTTACCTTGTTGTATTTGGGGCTGATAGTCCTGCTGCCGTTGTCGGCGCTGGTGATTTACAGCTTCACCCACCTTTCTTTAAGCGAGTTCTGGGCCGTGGTAACTGAACCGCGAGTGCTGGCGTCTTATCGGCTCAGTTTCAGTGCCGCATTTATTGCCGCGATCTTGAATACCCTGTTCGGGGTACTGTTAGCGTGGGTTCTGGTGCGTTACCAGTTTCCGGGTAAAAAACTGATGGATGCACTGATAGATTTGCCCTTTGCCATGCCAACGGCCGTATCGGGTATTGCGCTGACGGCGGTGTTCGCCGGTAACGGCGTGATTGGTCATCTGCTGGCTCCACATGGGATCAAACTGGCATTTAACCCTACGGGCATTGTCATCGCGTTAATTTTTATTGGCCTGCCATTTGTGGTGCGGACGGTGCAACCGGTATTACGTGAACATGAGGCGATGTTGGAAGAGGCCGCATCTTGCTTAGGTGCTACGCGCGCACAAACGTTTCTCCGGGTGATTTTCCCTGCCTTGCTGCCCGCTATCATTACCGGTTTTACCTTGGCATTTGCTCGGGCTATTGGCGAGTACGGCTCGGTGATTTTTATCGCCGGGAATATCCCGATGGTGTCGGAGGTCGCTCCCTTAATGATCATGAGCCATCTGGAAGAATATGACTATGCCGGTGCCAGCGCCATTGCCGTTGTGATGCTCGGGGTATCATTTGTTTTACTGTTGTTAATTAATCAGTTACATGCATGGAGCCGCAAAGGGATCAAGGAGGATCGTTTATGAATGCTCGCCAACCAGAATCACCTTGGATTCGCTATGTGCTTATCGGCGTAGCATTAGTGTGGTTTACCTTGATCCTTGTGATCCCGCTAGCCACCATTTTTGTGTCTGCCTTGAGTAAAGGGTTGGGGAGTTACTGGGCTGCGTTAAGTGATAGTGATGCGGTATCGGCTCTGGTGCTGACACTGACTGTAACTCTGCTGTCGGTGCCATTTAATATTGTGTTTGGGGTTGCGGCCGCGTGGGCCATTGCCCGTTTTCACTTCCCCGGCCGTCAGGCACTGCTGACATTGATTGACTTGCCATTTTCGGTATCACCGGTGGTTGCCGGAATGATGTTTGTGATGCTGTTTGGTAGCGAAGGTTGGTTTGGTTCGTGGCTGGCGTATCTGGATTGGAAAATTATCTTCTCAACTCCGGGGATTGTATTGGCGACCACCTTTATTACCGTGCCTTTTGTTGCGCGTGAGGTGTTACCGCTGCTGCAATCGCAAGGGGTGGATGAAGAAGAAGCGTCCATCATGCTGGGAGCCAATGGTTGGATCATGTTCTGGCGAGTGACCTTACCAGGGATCCGCTGGAGCTTATTGTATGGTGTGTTGCTGTGTACCGCACGCGCGGTCGGGGAGTTTGGCGCGGTGTCCGTGGTTTCTGGCCATATCCGCGGTATGACCAACACCATGCCTTTGCATATCGAGATTTTGTACAACGAATACCAGTTCTCCGCTGCCTTTGCGGTTGCGAGCTTGTTGGCCGGATTTGGCCTGATCACGCTGGCAGTAGAAACCGTTATTGATCGGCTGCGTGAGCGGCAAAAAGCCCAGTTGCTCAAAGGAGCGCAATGATGAGCGTTGAAGTCAGACATATTCAGAAAGCGTTTAATGGTTTTGCCACGTTGCATGATATTAACCTAACCTTTCCATCCGGCGAGTTGGCGGCATTACTCGGCCCATCTGGCTGTGGTAAGACGACTTTATTACGCATTATTGCCGGCTTGGAGCAAGAGGACAGCGGTCAAATTTTACTGAATGGGCAGGATGTGTCCGCGCTGTCGGCCCGCGATCGGCAGGTGGGATTTGTGTTCCAGCATTATGCACTGTTTCGTCATATGTCCGTTTTTGAGAACGTGGCGTTTGGTTTGCGGGTGAAACCGCGTAAATTACGACCCAATGAAGCCACTATCCAGCGTAAAGTGAATACGCTGTTGGAGCTGGTTCATTTGGGGCATCTGGCCGGTCGTTCGCCGAATGAATTGTCTGGCGGTCAGCGTCAGCGGGTGGCTTTGGCGCGGACACTGGCCGTGGAGCCGCAGGTCTTGTTGCTGGATGAGCCGTTTGGCGCTTTGGATGCGCAGGTGCGCAAAGAGCTGCGCCGCTGGCTGCGTCAGTTACATGATGAACTGCATGTCACCAGTTTGTTTGTGACCCATGATCAGGAAGAGGCACTGGAAGTTGCTGATCGTATTGTGGTGATGAATCAAGGGAAGGTGGAGCAAATTGGTTCACCTGAGGCAGTATATGAAACACCGGCCACCCCGTTCGTGCACCAGTTCCTCGGAACGGTGAATTTGTTACCGGCCCAAATTCAGGGGCAGCAGATCCATTTTGATGGGCATGTGCTGCCTGCGAGCAGTGCGCTGGATTATGCGTTTGGTAGTCAGGCGGTGGCATTTGTCCGTCCGCATGATATTGAAGTTTTACCGGCAGATGTTAACGTAGGAACTCCGGCGCGGGTCAGTCGATTACTGCGTTTAGGCGCGGTGACTCGGGTTGAGTTTATTACCGAAGCGGCAGAGAGCCGTCCGGCGGTGATTGAAGTGGAAATGAACCGCGATCAACTCAGCCGCCTCGGGTTGGCAACCGGTAGCCGGGTACGATTGTGCCCGCAGCGGGTACACATTTATCCGGACAGTAACAGCCAGAATTTGAGCCGTTCTGCCGCAGGCAAACAGGGAGAAAAAGCCGCATGAATTTCCAGCAACTCAGGATCATCCGCGAGGCGGCTCGTCGTAATTACAATCTGACGGAGGTAGCAAATTCACTGTTTACCTCGCAGTCTGGTGTTAGCCGCCATATCAAGGATCTTGAGGAAGAGCTGGGGATCGAGATTTTTATCCGGCGCGGTAAGCGCTTACTGGGGATGACCGATCCGGGTAAAGAGTTGTTGGTGATTGTTGAGCGGATGCTGACTGATGCGGGCAATATTCGGCGTCTGGCGTCCTCTTATTCGGCGACTGACAGCGGCTACCTGCGGGTCGCCACGACTCACACGCAGGCTCGCTTTTCCTTGCCGGGCGTGATTAAAGAGTTTCGTCCGTTGTTTCCCAAAGTGCAATTGGGCGTGAATCAGGCCAGCCCAGATGAGATTGTTTCACTATTGCTT
>JBOFCH010000052.1:0-2431 GCA_051645985.1 Plesiomonas sp.
TACAGTCAGCGCACATCGAAAACCAGCGCGTTACCGCCTTGTATACCCGCAACCACGAAGAGATCCCGGTCGAAGCACGCGATGTGGTGCTGGCCAGTGGTAGTTTCTTCAGTAATGGGCTAGTGGCCGATTTTGATCGGATCCGTGAGCCAGTATTCGGGCTGGATGTAACGGAGACCGGCCCACGCGCCGAATGGAGTCAGGAGCGTTTTCTGACCAGCCAACCCTTCTTGCAGTTTGGTGTCAGCGTCGATAACCGCCTGCGGGCGCGCAAAGACGGCCAAACGCTGCACAATGTGTATGCCATCGGCGCTGTGCTGGGTGGCTATGATCCGATTTATCAAGGCTGCGGCGCCGGGGTATCTGTTACCACCGCGCTGCACGCCGCTGAGCAGATCCTGCAACAGCAGGAGGAAACCGCATGAGCCTGACACACGACTCCAGCTTCGAAAGCTGCATCAAATGTACCGCCTGCACCACCTTGTGTCCGGTGGCCAAAGTCAATCCGGCCTATCCGGGGCCAAAACAAGCGGGGCCGGATGGTGAGCGTCTGCGCCTCAAAGATCCGGCGCTGTACGATGAAGCGCTGAAATACTGCACCAACTGCAAGCGCTGCGAAGTGGGCTGTCCGTCGGATGTGAAAATCGGCGACATCATCCAGCGTGCACGTGCCCAATACAGCCATAAAAAGCCGACCCTACGCGATGCGATTTTAAGTCACACCGATCTGATGGGCACGCTATCGACCCCGTTCGCGCCGATCGTCAACCTGACCACCGGCTTAAAACCGGTGCGTAAATTGCTGGATACGGCGCTCAAAGTCGACCATCGACGTGAACTGCCGAAATACTCGCACGGCACTTTCCGTAACTGGTATCGCAAGCAGGCCGACAGCCAAAAACAGTTTGCCGAGCAAGTGGCCTATTTCCACGGCTGCTACGTCAACTACAACCATCCACAACTGGGTAAAGACTTGATCCGGGTGTTTAACGCCATGGGCATTGGCGTACAGCTGCTGGATCGGGAAAAATGCTGTGGCGTGCCGCTGATTGCCAACGGTTTTACTGACAAAGCGAAAAAGCAGGCCGCGTTCAACGTGCGCCATCTGGAAACTGCGGTCACCGAAAAAGGGCTGCCGGTGATTGCCACCTCCTCCACCTGTACCTTTACCCTGCGTGATGAATATCCACACATTCTGGGCGTGGATAACAGCAAAGTCCGCAGCCATATCGATCTGGTGACCCGTTTCTTGTACCGCGAGTTGAGTGCCGGCCGTGAGCTGAAACTCAAACACACTCCGCTACGCGTGGCGTACCACACCCCCTGCCATATGGAAAAAATGGGCTGGGTACCGTATACGCTGGATCTGTTGCAGCGCATTCCTGGGCTGGAACTCATCATGCTCGATTCGCAGTGCTGCGGGATCGCCGGCACTTACGGCTTCAAGAGCGAAAACTACGAAACCTCACAATCCATCGGCGCTCCCCTGTTCCGTCAGATTGAGGAGAGCGGTGTCGACTTCGTGGTCTCCGACTGTGAAACCTGTAAATGGCAGATTGAGATGTCGACCAGCAAACGCTGTGAGCATCCGATCACGGTACTGGCACAGGCGTTGGCCTAACTCGTGCGGTCTCTGTCCTTCGGCCTAGAGACCCTCGAGTTAATGAACAGGTTTATAGTGTCATCCTCGCTGGCAGCCTGCTGTCAGCGCTTATCCTTGTGTGCTTAGGTCCTTGTTACCTGTCTGAGGCCGGATCTCATCGCCCTTTCTAGATCCGGCTCTTTTTGCCACGTTAGACTGTTTTTACCCGCAAAATCCCGCATGTTATGCGCGAGATACACACATTATCCGCAAGCTAACCTTTTGCTTCGCCAACAGAAAAATCTGCGTGATTTGCCCGACAAAAGCAGTAAAATGCCGCACACGGCGCTACCGGATGGGCCATGCCACGCCGGTGGCTAGCACCCCCATCGCAGCCGGTAATCCAACACCTGTAATACAAGGAATGGTAATGAAAAAGTATGCGGCAATGGCAGTCATGTCCGTCGTTCTGGCAGGATGTGCCAGCAATCAACCTCAGCAATCAGCGGACTATCAATACACCCCTCCGACTCCGGTCGCCATCACCAGCACTGGCGAGATAGCTAAGCCCTATGATCTGACCTGGGCGCGCGCCGAGCGTTGGCTGAAAGAGCACAATCTGGCCGCCAGCAACCCAGATCGCGGCGCCGGGTTGCTGTCTGTCACCCAAACTGACTACGTAGACGGACTCAAATATCTGGACTGCGGTGAAGGTGGGAGCAAAGTGGCCATCGCCAATCCCGATGTGAAACTAAACCTGATCATCACCCCGAACGGCGACAAGAGCACCGCCAGCGTGAACCTGAAAGGCACCAGTCGGGTCGACTATATCGATAGCGATGGTAGCCG
>JBOFCH010000053.1:0-2360 GCA_051645985.1 Plesiomonas sp.
GATGGCACGGAATAATTATAGCCAGCGGATTGGCCCCTACCGCGCCACCGACGGCGCGCACGGCTTTCGGATTACCGATCCCCGTGGCGATATCACCATAGCAACAGGTGCCTGCGTACGGGATCTGCAATAGCTGCTGCCAAACCTGCTGCTGAAATGGGGTACCGACCGGTGCGAGCAGTAATTTTTCAACCGGCGGTTGTTCGCCAGCGAAGTAGGCATCTAAAAAGGTGCAGGCCTGCTCCAGTGGCAGATTCTTCCCTTCTTGCCAGAGTGGATTATGCGGCGGGTTTTCAGACGGCAGGTAAAGATGGCGTAGGCCATGACGGTCTGCCACCAGCAACAATTCTCCGAGTGGAGAGGCGTATTTTACGTAATACATCGGGTTAGTCCTTGCGCGGGTTCTGTCCTGATTACGTTAGCTTGCTTTTGCGCTATGACAAAACCGACCTGTCGTAAAAGAGAGGCCGTCATGAGTTAAATTAGCCGTCGTCACCCCTGAAAATAGGGCCTGCCAAGAAAAACGGCACTCAAGATAGTGCCGTTGTAGGTAGAGCGCGTCGTTGTAGAATGTGCCGTTGTGGGGTCGGCGTTTAGCAGCGCTGCTCGAACGCCAGCATCCGTTTTTCCATCTGGCGCATCAGGATAGTCAGCAAGCCATTGACCGCCAGATAAATCACCCCAGCCATACCGAAAACGGCCAGCGTATCGTAGGTTTGGGCGTTGAGCTGCTGGGCATAGCCCATGATGTCCATGATGGTAATAGTACTGGCCAGCGAGGTGCCTTTAAAAATCAGCACCACCTCGTTAGAGTAAGCGGGTAATGACCGCTTCAAGGCGTAAGGCACCAAAATGCGCAGGGTTTGCAAACGAGTCATCCCCAGAGCGCTGCATGATTGCCACTGCCCGGCAGGAATCGCTTTGACTGCCCCATAAAACAATAAGGTCGAGTAAGCCGCGCTATTGAGCGCCAATGCCAGCATGGCGCAGAACCAAGGTTCGGACAGCAGTGGCCACAGCACGCTGTTACGCAGGCTCTCAAACTGTCCCGGCCCGTAGTAGATCAGAAAAATCTGGATCAGCAACGGCGTTCCGGTAAACAGGGTCAGATAGCCTTTGGTTAGCCAGCGCAGCGCCCCTTTATTCCCCGCCATGATCACTGTCATCACGACCGCCAGTGTAAAACCAATCAACAGGGCACAAACAGTCAGCGATAAGCTCGTTTGTAACCCCTGTAACAGCGTTGGCAGATAATCCCACATCAGACGGCACTCCTTTCAAAACGGGTGACATACAGATCCAGCCGGTGCAGCAAAAACTGGCTGATCAGCGTAACCACCAGATACAGCACGGCGGCCAGTGCAAACCAAGTAAACGGCTGCCAAGTCGAGGTGGCAATGGTCTGAGCCTGACGCATCAGCTCGTTGACCCCGATCAGGGAAACCAGCGCGGTGTCTTTCAGTAAGACCAGCCACTGGTTACCCAGTCCCGGCAGGGCATGACGCCAGACTTGCGGTAGGATCACGTGCACAAAGATATCTTTGCGCGTCATTCCTAGTGCTAGCCCTGACTCCCATTGTCCTTCCGACACCGCTTTAAGTGCGCCCCGCAGTGTTTGTGAGGCATAGGAGGCAAAAATCACCGCCAGTGCGACCGCGCCACACCAAAACGGGCTGAACTCGACAAATTCACCGCTGAGCAAGAACAGCACCTGTGTGGAGCCAAAATAAATAAACAGCACGACCAGAATTTCCGGCAGCCCACGCAGTACCGTGACCAGCGTACTGACCGGCCAGCTGACGAATCGCCATCGCACGGACTCAAGAACGGCAAACAACAGGGCCAGGATCAGCCCTATCACTAAAGAGGTCAGTGCCAGACCGACAGTCATGCCGGTCGCCGTCAGGAGTAGGTGGAGAAATTCTGTTCCGGCCATCGTTATTTATTTAAACCATTTGTTGTAGATGGATTGATAGGTGCCGTTGGCATGCAAGGCATCTAGCGCGGTGTTCAGCTTGTTCAGCAGTTCGGTATTGCCCTTATTAACGGCGATGCCAAAACCCTGACCAAAATAGGCTTTATCGGTTACCGGTGCACCAACAGGTTGCAGGTTTGGATCTTGTTTCAGCCATTCAGCAATCACCGCGGTGTCGCCAAATACGGCATCGATCCGGCCATTTTTCATATCAATGACCGCATTTTGGTAGCTACCGTAAGGCACAGATTTCAGCGTTTTCATCTGCTCATTGATATAGGTCTGGTGGGTAGAGCCGTTCTGTACGCCCACCCGCTTACCTTGCAGGCCTGCCGCATCGGTAAATTTGCCTTTCTGTGCAATGAAGATTGCGGCGTTGTCATAG
>JBOFCH010000054.1:0-20497 GCA_051645985.1 Plesiomonas sp.
AGGATCACTTCAAGTATGAAGGCGGTATTCAGGCGTTTGTCGAATACCTCAACCGTAACAAGACACCGATCCACAATAAAGTCTGCTATTTTTCCAGTGAGAAAGATGGCATTGGCGTGGAAGTGGCATTGCAGTGGAATGATGGCTTTCAGGAAAACCTGTATTGCTTCACCAACAACATTCCGCAGCGTGATGGTGGCTCCCATCTGGCCGGTTTCCGTGCCGCGATGACCCGAACCCTGAACGCGTATATCGAAAAAGAAGGTTTTGCTAAGAAAGCCAAGATCAATATGACCGGAGATGACTCCCGTGAGGGGCTGACCGCGGTGATCTCGGTGAAAGTGCCTGATCCGAAATTCTCTTCTCAGACCAAGGACAAGCTGGTCTCTTCCGAGGTGAAGCCGGTAGTAGAATCTCTGATGGGCGAACGTCTGCAAGAGTACCTGCTGGAGAACCCGAACGACGCCAAGATTGTGGTCGGCAAGATCATCGATGCGGCGCGGGCGCGTGAAGCGGCGCGTAAAGCGCGTGAGATGACCCGCCGTAAAGGCGCGCTCGACTTAGGCGGTTTGCCGGGTAAACTGGCGGATTGCCAAGAGCGCGATCCGGCGCTGTCTGAACTCTACATTGTGGAGGGTGACTCTGCGGGCGGCTCCGCCAAGCAGGGGCGTAACCGGAAAAATCAGGCCATTTTGCCGCTTAAAGGTAAGATCCTGAACGTGGAAAAAGCGCGTTTTGACAAGATGCTCTCCTCACAAGAGGTGGCCACTCTGATCACCGCGCTTGGCTGTGGGATTGGCCGCGATGAGTACAATCCGGACAAACTGCGTTATCACAGCATCATCATCATGACCGATGCCGATGTGGATGGTTCACACATTCGTACTTTGTTGCTGACCTTCTTCTATCGTCAGATGCCGGAGATCATCGAGCGTGGCTATGTGTATATTGCCCAGCCACCGCTGTACAAGGTGAAAAAAGGCAAGCAAGAGCAATACATCAAAGATGACGAGGCGATGGATCAGTACCAGATTGCCTTGGCGCTGGATGGGGCGAGTCTGTACGTGAACGAGCATGCTCCGGCGATGTCGGGCATGGCGCTGGAAAATTTGGTGAAAGAGTACAATGCGGTGCACAAGCTGATTGCCCGTATGGCGCGCCGTTACCCAGAAGCGCTGCTCAAAGAGCTGATTTACCACCCAACCCTGAACGAGCAGGCGCTGAACAATGCACCCGCCCTGACTGAGTGGGCGTCGGCGCTGGTGGCTAAGCTGAGCGAGAAAGAAACTTCCGGTAGCACTTACAGCTGTGAAGTTCGTGAAAACCACGAGCGCCACCTGTTTGAAGCGGTAGTGACCGTGCGTACCCACGGCATCGACAGCCAGTATCTGCTGGACTTTGATTTCATCCACGGCGGTGAATATCACCGCATCTGTGCGCTGGGTCATCAACTGCGTGACCTGTTGGATCTGGGCGCCTTTGTCGAGCGTGGCGAGCGCCGTCAGCCGGTGGCCAGCTTTGAGCAGGCGCTAGAATGGCTGGTGAAAGAGTCGCGTCGTGGCTTCTCGTTGCAGCGTTACAAAGGTCTGGGTGAGATGAACCCGGATCAGCTGTGGGAGACCACCATGGATCCGAACGGCCGCCGTATGCTGCAAGTGACTATCAAGGATGCAATTGCTGCCGATCAGCTGTTTACCACCTTGATGGGTGATGAAGTTGAACCGCGTCGGGCCTTTATCGAGCAAAATGCATTGAACGCTAATCTGGACATCTAGGTTGGTTACGGCATAAAAAATCGTCAAAAAGAGGGGCTTACCCCTCTTTTTTCTTATCTGGCCGATCATCTATATCGGCCATTTTATTTTTATATCTTTATATATTAATAGCTTAAGTTCTGTGTCGGTGATCGGCGACAGGTTTTCTTTATCTGTGGTTCCGTTACACTTAGCGCATAAATAAGTCAGTCCGTGCGGAAAATCGTCGCTGCGGCTGAACATGTACCCTTTTTCAATTCAGGTTTCAGTATGACAATCAAACATTTCAGTGTGGTCATTCTGGCAGCGGGTAAAGGCACCCGGATGCATTCCGATCTGCCGAAAGTACTGCACCCAATCGCCGGTAAGCCGATGGTTTCGCATGTGATTGATACCGCGCGCAGCATCGGGGCCGAAAACATCCATCTGATCTACGGCCACGGTGGCGATCAGCTACAGGCGCGTCTGACTGGCGATGATCTGAATTGGGTGATCCAAGCCGAGCAGCTAGGCACCGGCCATGCGATGCAGCAGGCTGCACCGCACTTTGCCGATGATGAAGTGATCCTGATGTTGTACGGTGATGTGCCACTGATCTCCGCCAATACCCTCAAGCGTTTGTTACAGGCGAAGCCGGTCGATGGGATCGGTCTGTTGACGGCCAAGCTGGATAACCCTGCCGGTTACGGACGTATTGTGCGTGAGAACGGCAAAGTGGCGGGGATCATCGAGCATAAAGATGCGAGCGCCGAGCAGCTGGCGATCCGTGAAGTTAATACCGGTATTCTGGTGGCTGACGGTAAGAACCTGAAACGTTGGTTGGCCAATCTGACCAATAATAATGCCAAAGGCGAGTATTACATGACCGATGTCATCGCCATGGCCTATGCTGAGCAGCATGAGATTGTGGCGGTGCATCCAAACCATTTCTACGAAGTAGAAGGGGTGAATAACCGTCAGCAATTGGCACGTTTGGAGCGTATTTACCAAGGTGAGCAGGCCGATCGTCTGCTGCAAGACGGGGTGATGTTGCTCGATCCGGCCCGTTTTGATCTGCGTGGTGACGTGCAGTATGGCCGGGATGTGGTGATTGATACCAACGTGATCCTGGAAGGTCACGTGGTGCTGGGTAACCGTGTACATATCGGCACCGGTTGTGTGCTGAAAAACTGTACTGTGGCCGATGATACTGAAATCAAACCGTACAGCCTGATTGAAGAGGCTGAAGTCGGTAATGCCTGTAGTGTCGGCCCCTTTGGTCGTCTGCGCCCAGGTGCGGTGATGCAGGACAATTCTCACGTCGGTAACTTCGTCGAAATGAAAAAAGCGGTACTCGGCCAAGGCTCAAAAGCCAATCACCTGACCTATTTGGGGGATGCGGTGATCGGTGAGCGGGTGAATATCGGTGCCGGAACCATTACCTGCAACTATGACGGGGTGAATAAGTTCCAGACTACCATCGGTAACGATGTGTTTGTCGGCTCTGATACCCAGCTGGTGGCACCGGTGACCATTGCCGATGGCGCGACCATTGGCGCGGGCAGTACCATTACCAAAGATGTGGCGCAGGGTGAACTGGTGATCAGCCGAGTGGCACAGCGTCATATCAGCAACTGGCAGCGGCCAGTTAAAAAATAAACAGAGAAAGTAAGTTTCGATTCCGGTAACAAACATAATAAATAGCGTGTATTACCTTTCCGGGCTGAGTTTTCTCAGCCCTTTTTTTATCCCGTCATTTTGCCCTTTGTGTGCCACTACGTGGCTGTAGCCCCCGTTATACCGAAGAATGCGGGGAGGACTGCGGTGTAAATCTGCGTTATCTGCTTCGTGGCATATTGAAGTTTCGATTCGTAAGTTTATAATGAATGAATTCACCTATTCGCGGATGAAACGAAACTTACATGAGTAAGCGTAATACCCAGCAGCGGCGGCATACAATTGTGGCACTGCTTAGTGAACACGGCGAAGTCAGTGTCGATATGCTGGCTAAACGATTTGAAACTTCTGAGGTTACGATCCGAAAGGACTTGGCCGAGTTAGAGCGCAATGGCTTGCTGCTGCGCCGTTATGGCGGGGCGGTGTTGATCCCTAACGAGCTGGTGGAAGACAGCACAGAAGAAGAGAACATTTCGCAGTGTAAACAGGCTATTGCCATGCTGGCTGCGGGTTTGATCCGCGATCACAACCGCATCATTATTGATGCCGGCAGCACCACGGCAGCACTGATCCCACAGCTGGGGCAGTACCGTGGCTTGGTGGTGATGACCAATTCGATGCAGGTAGCCTCTGCGTTGCGTGAGCTAGAGGTGGAGCCAACCATTTTGATGACCGGTGGCACGTGGGATCCGCACTCAGAGTCTTTTCAAGGCCAAGTGGCGGAGCAGGTGTTGCGTTCGTATGACTTTGATCAGCTGTTTGTCGGGGCCGCCGGTATTGATGCCGCACGCGGTACCACCACCTTTAATGAGTTGGTGGGATTATCACGGGTAATGGCCGAAGTGTCGCGCGAAGTGATTGTGTTGGCGGAGTCGCACAAAGTCGGGCGCAAAATTCCCAATCTGGAGCTGCCGTGGGCGCGAATTAATGTACTGGTGACCGATCAGGGCATTGACCCGAAGGTGAAGTCACATATTGAACAATTGGGAGTGCAGGTGCTCTGCGCTTCACTCTGATCCCGATACGGGACAGGGCAAACAGATACAGCCGAGATGATTTCGGCAAGAAACAAGGAATCGGATTATGTGTGGAATTGTCGGTGCGGTAGCGCAACGAGATGTGGCTGAGATTTTACTGGAAGGTTTGCGCCGTTTGGAATACCGCGGCTATGACTCGGCGGGGATTGCGGTAGTGGATGCGGAAGGTCAGATGCAGCGTTTGCGTCGCTTAGGCAAGGTTCAGGTGCTGGCCGAGGCGGTGGAGCAGCATCCACTGCATGGCGGTATCGGGATTGCGCACACCCGTTGGGCGACCCACGGTGAGCCATCGGAGGCCAATGCGCATCCACACGTGTCTGATTTTATTGCGGTGGTACATAACGGCATTATCGAGAACCACGAGCCACTGCGTGACTTGCTGCGTGAGCGTGGCTACGCGTTTCGCTCCCAGACTGATACCGAAGTGATCGCCCATTTGGTGCATTGGGAGCTGACTCAAAACGGTGGCTCTTTGCTGGCGGCAGTACAACGCACCTTGCGTCAGTTGGACGGGGCTTATGGCACCGTGGTGATCGATGCCCGTGAACCAGAGCGGATGATTGCTGCGCGCTCTGGCAGTCCGTTGGTGATTGGCCGTGGGCTGGGAGAGAATTTTCTCGCCTCTGATCAGCTGGCGCTACTGCCAGTAACTCGTCGCTTTATCTTCTTAGAAGAAGGGGATGTGGCTGAGATCACCCGCCGCGCAGTCAGTATTTTTGATGTGGATGGTCAGCCAGTACAGCGTGACGAGATTGAATCTAATTTGCAGCATGATGCGGGTGATAAGGGCCAGTTCCGTCACTACATGCAAAAAGAGATCTATGAGCAGCCGGTGGCGATTAAGAATACGCTAGAAGGGCGGATTGCCCATGGCGGCGTGCAGTTGAGCGAACTGGGCGAGGCGGCTGATCAGCTGCTGGCACAAGTCCAACACGTGCAGATCGTGGCCTGTGGGACGTCATATCATGCCGGCGCGGTGGCGCGTTACTGGTTTGAGAGTATTGCTGGGGTGGCCTGTAATGTCGAGATAGCGTCGGAGTTTCGTTACCGTCAATCGGTACGTCGCCCGGGGAGCTTGCTGATCACCTTGTCGCAGTCCGGAGAGACGGCGGATACGCTGGCGGCGCTGCGCTTATCCAAGACCTTGGGGTATTTGGGATCACTGACGGTGTGTAACGTGCCTGGCTCGTCGTTGGTCCGTGAGTCGGATCTCGCGTTGATGACTAAAGCAGGGGCTGAGATTGGCGTGGCCTCCACCAAAGCCTTTACCACTCAACTGACCGCCTTATTGCTGCTGGTGGCTCGGGTGGGTCGTTTGCATGGCATGAGCGTCGAGCGCGAACACACGCTGGTACATGCGTTGCAGGCACTGCCAAGCCGGATTGAGCAGATGCTGGCGCTGGATAAAACCATCGAGAAGCTGGCGGTGGATTTTAACGAGAAGCACCACGCACTGTTTTTAGGTCGCGGCGATCAATACCCGATTGCTATGGAAGGGGCGCTCAAGCTCAAAGAGATCTCCTATATCCATGCCGAGGCGTATGCCGCCGGTGAGCTGAAACACGGCCCGCTGGCGCTGATTGACGCCGACATGCCGGTGATTGTGGTAGCACCGAACAACGAGTTGTTGGAAAAACTCAAATCCAACATCGAAGAAGTGCGCGCCCGTGGCGGTCAATTGTATGTGTTTGCCGCGCAAGACGCCGGTTTTCGGGATACCGAAGGCATGAAGATCATTCCTTTACCGCCAGTAGAAGAAGATGTGGCGCCGATTTTCTATACCATCCCGTTGCAGTTGCTGTCTTATCACGTGGCCGTGAACAAGGGAACCGATGTGGATCAGCCACGGAACTTGGCCAAGTCGGTGACGGTGGAATAACGTGTGAAGTCACGGCCGTGGCTAGAATGTTCATGACTGGGTATTCATTGACTTTCTGGGGAAGCTTTTTGTGCTTCCCCAGTTTTATTTTCAGGTTGTGAGATTATTCGTGGTGGCAATTAATAACGTGCTGAATGAAGTCGGAGTGATCAACCAATTCATCGACTCTTGTTGTTAACCGTTGTATGAGTGCCGCGGTATTGGTCGCTGGGCGTATTATATTGATTGTTTCTAACAGTGATTTTTTGCTTGAGTAGGTGAACATGCTATCAGTTATATAATCGACATCACCGTATGGTGGACTGATAACCGGGATCCCCAGCTCTAAGGCATAAAAGGCGGAGTACCCGCCCCCTTTTCTTTTTGGATTAAGGTAGGCCGCGATATTATTCTCTTTATAAAAGCGTTGTAAATCACAGTCATACTCTGTGAAAATAACTTTATCATCTGCTATTTTGTGGTGATGTCTACAGCCTAGAATGAAAATTTTTATTTTTTCAATTTTTGTTATTAGATAGTTTAAGCAATCGGCAAAGAAATCGTCTATCTCTACATCCAGTCTGTTGCCTACCACACAAATATTAAAGGTGTCTGTGTTTTCGCTGGGTAAATAGGATCGTGGTGGTGATCTATAGTAGGGGAACTCTATTTTTATTTCTTTATCGGTGTAATGCTCTTTGTTTCTAAAAACAAAGTATTTTGTTGTGTCTGTGCCATGATGATCAATCGATAAGGGTAAGTAGTAACCCGGGTATACTTGACTGGTTGTGTCAGGAATAAAATCATCACCAATAGACAGTGTGGGTATTTTATTTTTTATAATGAAATTGTTTATCTTATTAAACTCTCTGGCTTTATCAATGATAGAGCCAGTTAGATTAATATACCTTACTTTTTTGTTATTAATTGCTATGAACTCGCCTTCATCATAGTTATGTTCTATTAATATAGTTCCATTAAGTAATGATAGAGTATAGTTCTTTTCTGGATGCTGTAAGGTGTTCCATTTCGTTAGTGACAGATTATCTTCTATAGCAACGGCGTTAGTATTGATTAATATAGGATTAAAACCTAAACTTATTAATTCTTGGATGACGGATGTTGTTATATAGGTTGGTGAATGATTAATGCTCAGCAGTTGCGGAACAATAATAATTATTGATGATTCAGGTATATTAGATGATAGACTATCAATGTCATAAATAAGTTGTTTTATATCATTTTTTATTTTTTTCATGTTTTCATATAGAGAGGAGCGCATACTGTCTTCATAGCTATTACTTTTAAATAACAGCCTTTTTATATTGATGTAATATTCATACCAAAGGTCTACTTCAGAAATATCGATGTTGTTTTTTAGTGATAGTATTAATTCCGTTTTTTCGTTTTTGTTTATTTTAATTACATTGTTTCGTAGTTCTAGCTTTAGTTTTGTTATTCTTAGTTTATTTTTATATGACATAAAACCTTGCTTCCAATAAATTTTATTTTTTCATGATGGAGTAGGATACCATTACCGTAATAATAATTTGAATTTATTCATATCATTAATGGAATCTATCTCATATAATTCATCATCATTGACTATGTGTGCATATAGATCTAATTCACTAAGTTTATCAATGATCAAGTTATCCCAAAAAAGAGTTTTATTTTCATCTCTAGTTCTATATAGGGAAATAAGGTTGTCTTTTATAATGGACGATTCTTTTTCTTTCCAAAACGAGATCGCTGAGAAGAAATATTTACTGCTTTCCTGTGGTGTGCAACTGTCAATAGTAATGTTAGTTATTTTGTTTGTTTCATTAAATAAGACTGTCCATTCATTATTAAAATCATTGGACAGTTTGCAATAGTAGGTTGAAACTGCTGGGTTTTTGATGAAAATATTTTTATTAATAAAAACATCGCCATCCATAATGAATGTATCACCAAGTTTGTCTCTGACCAGAAAGAGAGAGTACCAATTGTTATATGTCTCATACTTATCATTAAAAACAAAAGACACTGGATATTTATCTTTAAGATAATGAAATTTTTCTGCTTGATACCCAGTGACTATAGTTATGTCATCAATTCCTAACTGAGTTAGTTGTGATAACTGTGACTCAATGATCGGTGTTCCATTGATTTCTACTAATGGTTTAGGTTTGTTTTCAGTTAATGGCCGTAACCTAGTTCCCATACCAGCAGCTAAAATTATTGCATTCATTTAGTATGCGCTCTTCATTTGTGATTGATGTTTATTTTGTCTTTTCATTAATGACATCATGAAAACTGATAATAAAGTGACAATTGCACCGATGAGCATTATTAACAGCATAAATAAAAACGCTGTCTGTTTGCTAAAATTATCAATGAGATAGCCACAAATATAGTTTAACCAAAATACAGGGGAGTAACCGATGAAGGCAATAATTGATATTGTTGCACCACTAATTTCTTTTGGGATACCCAGCTCTCCTACTGGGGCAAAATAGATACTTCTCAATGCATACACAAAAAATGGCATGATAATAAGAAGGTGAAGGGCAGTTTTATAGTTATCATGTGTAGTTAATAGTATATTGATACAAAGAATAAATATCACGATTGAGATACAATATTTAATAAAAACATAGCTTTTTTTGAATATTTTTTCGGCAGCTAATCCACCTAAGGGCGCTGATATTATTCTGATAAGTGATGTTGCCACTAACATAACAATGGCTGTTTTGCTTTCCGGAATCGATAAAATAGATCTGATATAAGGAAATAGCCACTGAAAGCACACGTGAATGGTATATATACCCAGTAATGATGCGGCGACTAACCAGGTTTCTTTTAGTCGGAGAGCTTCTTTAATTTTAACAAAAGAGTTATTACTGTCATCAGTATGTGGGTGTATTTTATTAATGTCAGGGATGACATAAAGAGCAACGATGCCAGCAATTATATTTATAACACCACACATAAAAATATATACTTTCATTCCAAATATATTATTTATGCTTTGGCTGAATACGAGGATAGCGATAAAGCTTAGCATCAATTCGGTAATGCCACGCAGAGTTTCAAAAAGACTAAACCCTCGGGATTGTTTGTTCTCGCTATGAATGCAGCGAATTACTTTTAATACGGCACAAAAAAAAGGCCCTGATTGAGTAAAGCCCCATGACATAAAGATAAAAAGTAATGTCTCTAATGATGGACTAAGTAATAGAAGAAATGTCGTTATTCCAACATAAGACAAGCATAGTCCTATTATTTTCCTTTCCTGATAGCGGTCAATCAGCCAAGCCGATGGGATATATGCTAGCATACCCACTAACCCAAAGGCGGAAAAAATAACACCAACCTCAGTATTACTGATATTCAATAATTCACGAAATGGATCGTAAAGAACTGTTTTTAAAATATTTACTCCATATATCATCTGACTAATAAAGCAAATAAATATAAAAACCGTGACTTTCGGGTTGATGCTATTTTTTTGACTCATTTTATTAGTCATCCTTTATATGAGCAGATATTTTTGTGATGGTTATTTTTAATAGTTCCTCTATTTTTGATTGTAATTCAGCATTAGTTGTTACATCTTCATTGTTATTGTCTAGCAACGACACGCGACAGTTATTGATATTTATAATCCCTTGATCTGTGGTGTCTGCTTCTGTGGTAAAGAAAAATTTATGTTTTTTATCATTGATGTAAGCATAATAGGGTTGATTTGGGAAAAGGCTCTCACTGAATATAAACTCCCTATTTTCCCCTCCAAAAATAGCAGGGATATTACCATCATGTTTTTCTGTTACGGGCACTTTGGCTAAATGCAGTAAGCAAGGGAATAAATCAAATTGTTGCATCGGTGATGCGTCAATGTGTTTAGCGGGAACACCTCGGCCTCTAAAATATAACGGGACTCGGGTTCGTCCGTCATCCATGAAAAATTCAGAATCAACCAGATAAGATTGCCCATGATCAGAAACCAGTGAGACGATGATTTCATCATTTGAGTAGTTATTCTCAATAAATTGATAGAGAGTTTTAAGCTTTCGATCAATGAATTTTATTTGTTGGTAATAGCGATAGTCTTTTCCTGCATCTTTCTTTTTCTTGACGCTGGACTCATTGGTTTTATTTAAGCTTCTGTGCTTTAATGGGGTTTTTAATTGATGGCTTAAGGATGTTTCGTATTCATCTGCAACGTCGTGCAGATCGGGTAAACAGATCCACAGGAAATTGTTTTTATCTCTAAATGCATCTAAGTGTTCAAGTGTCTCAGCGATCACTGATTCGGTATGCATGTTATATAATGAAGGTTGATATATAACCCGATTCATTCCTTTGATATAACCACTTGATGGAACACTGCGCCAATCGCCATCGATTTTAGCGCAAAAATATCCTTGCTGTTGTAAGTACTCCGGGAATAGCGTTGTTTTTTTTAAGTTTTGGCTATCCATACTTGGATGAAACATACGGTGATGGTGTGTATATAATCCAGAAAACATGCTAGCTAAAGATACATACGTCCATTCACCGCTGCTAAAACAGTGCGTGAATTGAGTCCCTTGAGAGAAAAAATGATATGTATTGGGCATCATTTCTGCTAAGCCATTATTTTTTTCAATAAAGTCTTGTGATAAGCCGTCAATGAAAATATTTAAAATGAGCTTTGGTTTCTCTTTATCACTCACCATCGGTATCGGTTGGCTGATAACAAACTCGTTATTGCTACTAAACGTAACCTGTTCACCCTGATTGAATGGAAGGTAATGGTATCTTTTACCTATAAACTCAGCGGTGGTAAATTCATTACTTTCAATTTCATTTTTTACGTTAATCTTAATTTGTTGGTTTTCTTGTAGTGGCATTATAGCAATGGCACTATCTTTATTGAAAATAAACTTTTTGCTGGTTACTTTTTCGGCAGGTAGTATTTCGCTTGCGAGCAAAATACGTTGTTCCCCTCCACTTAATGAGAGTATCCCTGTCGGTGCTCGCTCTTCACGGGATTTATCATAAATACCCACATAGAAGTTAGATTCATCAATTTTATCACCAAATATACACTGACCCTCTTCATTCAATGGGAAGGCCTTTTGGTACCCCATTGTTTCTGAGTATATTTTCCGATCTAGTGCATGAGCATTTGGAAGTTGTTTTTTTAATTTATCAATTAGGGGGTTTACTTTGGATATAATACTGTTGTCAAGATAAAGCGCTTTCATGGCAAAGTGATAGCTTTTCTCGGCATCATTTTTTATGTCATAACTCATCGCCAAGTAATAGTTAAGTTCAGCGTTATATTCAAACTCAGTGATAGCGGTTTCTAAAACAGAGTGTAATGCATCGAACTTTTCTGTTTTTACTAAGTACTTTGCTTTTAATAGGTAGCCATGTAAGGTGGTTGGTGCCAGATCATCCAACTGCTCGATAATCTTCTCTACCAGCGCCATTTTCCCCGAAATTAATGCTAACCGGCCTTGTTTTAATAGGTCTTTTTGTTTTTTTATTGTGGCAAACATAATTAATTCCTTATCCCTACTTATCCTAAATTCCCGACCACTGACACATTCTTGTCATCGGGAATTTCATTGAACGAAAGTACGCTCAGGCCCGGAGCGCAGACGCGGGCATAACGCGACAGTAATGGACGCAGCTGTGGCATGACCATCAGCAGCGGGGCATGCCCAGCCATGCGCATGTTGTCGACCACTTGTGGCAGGCTGTATTGCAGTTTTTCAATCACGCCCGGTTCGAGGGCAAAGCCATCGAGTTGGACGTGGCCCGCTTGCTGGGCCTGACTCAGGGCGCCGAGTAAGATATTTTCCAGTTCGGCGGCTAAGGTGATCACCGGAATGTCGCTGCGGTTGCCGACCAGTTGGTACAGCAGAGGGCGGCGCAGGGCGCAGCGCACGTCGGCGCACAGCAAGATCGGGTCTTTGGTCAGTTCAGCCGACTCCAGCAGGGAGTTGGTGATGGTGACGATATCGCGCAGTGACACATTTTCGGCGGCCAGTTGGCGAAATACCCGCAGTAATTGCTGCGGATTGAGGCGTTGTTGCAGCTCGTCGGCCATCTTGGCGTCGCTGGCTTGTAGGCGTTCGATGATTTGGCGCACCTCCGGTGGCCCCATCACTTCATCGATGTAGTCATTGATGATTTTGCTGACGTGGGTCGACAAGATGGTGGCGTGATCGACCACGGTATAGCCGTAGTTCACGGCGCGGTCTTTGTTGTCTGGATGGATCCACACCGCCTCCATCTGGTAGGCCGGATCGGTAGTCAGAATACCGTCGATGTTGCCGTACACTTCGCCTGGGTTGATGGCCAGTAAGTGGTTATCTTCCAGTTCGGCAGTGACCAGTACCGCTTCGCGCAGGCTGATCCGGTACTCATCGGGCGCTAGCGTCAGGTCGTCATGTACGCGAATTTGCGGGATCAAAAAGCCGCGTTGCTCGGATAAGGTTTTGCGGATCCCGGTCAGGCGGGTGAGCAGCTCAGCGCCTTGGCGTTGATCTATCAGATGCACTAGCCGGTAACCAACGGCGAGACTGAGGGCATATACCGCCGGAATATCGCCATTGCTGATATCTGGGGCCGGCCCGAACTCTGGCGCTTGTACCAAGGCTTCGGCGCGGCGTAGATCCTGTTCTGACTCATTACCGCGATCATGATTATGGCGCATCTTCCAGCCAGCCAGCGCTACCACGCCGGCAAAGGCGAAGAACGCCAGATGCGGCATGCCGGGCACCAACCCGAGGATCAGCATGATAGCGGCGACCACAAACAAGACCACCGGCGAGGCCAGCATCTGGCGACTGATCTGCTGGGAGAAGGTGTCCTGATCGGTGACGCGGGTCACGATAATCGCTGCGGCCGTAGAGAGCAGCAACGACGGGATCTGAGCCACCAAGCCATCACCGATGGTCAGCAAGGCGTAGGTCTGGAAGGCGCTGCCAAATGGCATGCCGTATTGGAATACCCCAATGCTAACCCCGCCGATGATGTTGATAAACAAGATCAACATCCCGGCTACCGCGTCGCCGCGCACGAACTTGGAGGTACCATCCATCGCACCGTAGAAGTCGGCTTCGTTGGCCACATCTTCTCGGCGCTGACGGGCCTGTTCATGGTCAATCAGGCCGGCGTTCAGGTCGGCGTCGATGGCCATCTGTTTACCCGGCATGGCGTCGAGGGTAAAGCGGGCGCCCACTTCGGAGATCCGCTCGCCCCCTTTGGTGACTACCACGAAGTTGATGATCATCAAGATGACGAACACCACAATACCGACCACATAGTTGCCGCCGATCACCACTTCACCGAAGGCTTGGATCACCTTACCGGCGGCATCGCCCCCTTCATGACCATTGAGTAACACCACTCGGGTCGAGGCCACGTTGAGACCAAGGCGCAGCAAGGTGGCGATCAGCAACACGGTAGGGAAGGCTGAGAAGTCCAGCGGCCGTTTGCTGTACACGCTCACCAGCAGAACCAGCAAGGCCAATACGATGTTGAAGGTAAAGAACATATCCAGCAGCAATGGCGGGATAGGTAAGATCACCATGGCGAGCAGAACCAGCAGCATCAGTGGAATGCCGATCTGTCCCTGACTCAGGTAACGGGTGAGGTTGGATAATTTTATGGGCATCATCTCTTCGCTTAATGGCGCAGCTCTGGCGGGATGGTTAATTCAGGCAACGGCGGTGGCGGTAGGCCGCGTCCGAGCCGGTACTCTTCCAGATGGAAGACATAAGTCAAAATATGGGCCACGGCGGTATACAGCCCCGCCGGGATCTCCTGCCACTCCTTGGTGGAGTAGTACACTGCCCGCGTCAATGGTGGGACGTTGACGATCGGACGGTTATGCTGGCGTGCCAGTTGCTGCATTTGCAGCGCCATGGCATCCACCGCTTTGGCCAGAACAAAGGGCGCTTCGGCCTTGTTCTGGTCGTATTTTAGGGCTACCGCATAGTGGGTTGGGTTAGTGATGATCACGTCCGCTTGTGGGATCACTTTGTGCATTCGGCGCATCGCCATCTGGCGCTGTAGATTACGAATACGCGATTTAATCTGCGGGTTACCATCACTGTTTTTGTGCTCTTCTTTCACTTCCTGTTTGCTCATCTTGAGCTTTTTGATGTACTGCCATTGGGTGTAGGGCAGGTCGAGCATGGCGATAAACAAAAGGGCCAGCCCGTACAGCAATACCGTTGACCAGATAAGATCGAGTGTCAGGGTAATGGCGGTGCCGATGTCACGGTACTGTAAGCTCAGTAGCATCTGGATTTTGTCGTCCACCACGCTCCACAGGGTTAGGGAAATGAGCGCGGTTTTCAGTACGCTTTTCACCAACTCGGCGATGGACTGTGAGGAGAACATCCGCCCCATGCCGCTGATGGGGTTGAGCTTGGAAAACTTGGGCTGCAAGGATTCCATGCTGACGTTCCAGCCGCCGCGCAGCATATTGCTAATCAGGGCAACCAGCATCAGCAGGCCGAGCGGTGCCAGTAGTGCCCAGCCCATGGCCGACAGGCTTTCGCCCAGATGTTTGAACGCCAGCTGCGGATCAAACACCTCTTGCTTACTTAAGGTCAGGTTGTAGCGCATGCTGCCGGTCAGCAGGTGTCCCAAGGCATCACTAAATGCTGACAACGTGATGGTGCCACCCAGCACCAGCAAGGCGGTCACCAGCTCACGTGAGCGCGGCAAATTACCCTCTTTGCGCGCCTTATCCAGCCGTTGGCCGGTGGGTTTTTCGCTCTTATCCCCGCTCATTGCTTGTCTCTTCGCTCATGATTCGGCTCTCACGGTGTACCGGTCTGTGGGGGGGTGTAGATGGCCGCCAGCAGGTTCAGCACTTCACGGCTGAACTGGGTAAAGTTTTCCGGCACGCTGGAGAGCGTCAGACCGACACTCAATACGCCACACATCAAGGTCATCGGAAATCCGAGGGAGTAGATGTTTAGCTGCGGCGCGGCGCGGGTCATGATGCCGAAGGTCAGGTTGACCAGTAGCATGGCGGCGATAGCCGGCAGTGCCAGCAATAGGGCTGCGCCGATCATCCAGCCAAACATGTTGATGATCTGCTGCAAGGCGGTATCGGACAGCATGCTGCCAACCGGAATGGCGCTAAAGCTGCGCACCAGTATGTCTAGCACCACCAGATGACCGTTTAAGGCGAGAAACAGCAGCGACACATACATCTGGTACATCACCCCGAGCACCGCCGAGCTGACGCCATTGACCGGATCATTCATCATCGCCATGCCGAGGCCCATCTGCATGGAGACCAGTTGCCCTAAGGTGGTGAACACCGCAAACAGAATATCGATCACTAAGCCGAGCAATGCACCGATCATGACCTGTTGTAAGGCATAGAAAATCGCCAGCGGCGAGAACGGATCAACCGCGGGCATCGGCGGCATCAGTGGCGCGGCCACCACGCTGATCAGCAGTGCCAGCCCGATCCGTACCTGAATCGGGATCTGCGGATTGCCAAACAATGGCATCACCAAAAACGCGGCGGTGAGGCGGAAAAACGGCCACCACAACATGCCTATCCAGGCGGTAATATCGGCTGCGCTTAGGGTCAACATCAGGTCAACATCCGGTGAGGTTGGTCAGCCGATCAGGGTCGGAATTTCGTGGAATATCTGGGTGAACAGATCGTGCAAGGTCGTCAGCATCCACGAGCCGGCAAAGCCGAGCATGGCCAGCATCACCAAAAAGCGCGGCAAGAACGACAAGGTCTGTTCGTTGATCTGGGTGGCGGCCTGAAAGATGCTGACCAACAGCCCCACCACCAGGCTCGGCAGCACCAAGATGCACACCATGGTGGCTATCACGGTCAGGGCCTGACCAAAAATGACGGAGATGGCGGTGGTATCCATAAATCGTCTGCCTCGTTAGCCGAAACTGGCACTTAAGGTGCCGACGGTCATGGCCCAGCCATCGACCAGCACGAAGATCATCAGTTTGAACGGCAGCGAGATGATCAGGGGTGACAGCATCATCATCCCCATCGCCATCAGTACGCTGGAAACCACCATGTCGATGATCAGAAACGGGATGAAAATCATAAAGCCAATCTGGAACGAGGTTTTCAGCTCGCTGAGCACAAAGGCCGGCATCAGGATCAGAAAATCCACTTTCTCGGGGGGGGTCGCGCGCGGCTCACCGGCGATGTCCAGCAGCTGTTGCAGGTCGCTCTCGCGGGTTTGTGCCAGCATAAATTTACGCAGCGGCTTTTCGGCTTGGGCAAAGGCCTGCTTCAAGGTCAGGGTATCGTTCTGATACGGCTCGAAGGCATTGACATAGATGTCATTGAACACCGGGCGCATGATGAACAGCGTCAAGGTCAAGGCTATCCCAATCAAGATCCGGTTCGGTGGACTTTGCTGCAAGCCAAGGGCTTGGCGCAAGATAGCCAACACAATAATGATGCGCGTAAAGCTGGTGGTCATCAGCAGCATGGTCGGTAGGAATGACAGCGCCGTCATCAGCAGCAAGATTTGCAGCTTGACGCTGTACTCCTGCGCACCGCCGGCCTGCGGGGTAACCGTCAGCAGGCCAATATCGCCGTTGGCGGCGAAGGCCGGATGTGCCAGTAGGCACAGCAGTACCAACAACCCGAGCTTGCGCATTAGCGGGACAACCCTTTGAGCATGTCGTCGCTGTCCACCACGTTGGTCAGGCGCAGGCCATATTTGTTATTCACGATCACCACTTCGGCATGGCCGAGCAGGGTGCCGTTGACTTTGACATCCATTGGCTCGCCATTGAGTTTGTCCAGCTCGATCACGGTGCCGCGACCGATGCTCATCAGATCGCCGATCATCAGTTCGGTGCTGCCGACTTCCAGAGTCAGTTTCACCGGGATGTTGCGGATAAATTTCATGTCCGTCGGGAAGCTGGCTGCCTCCGGCGTGGCGACCGGGGTATCGGAGGCCAAATCGCCCATATCGAGATCGTTCAGATCCAGATTTAAATCGTTCAGGGTTTCGGACATCGGGGGTTCCTTGCGGTTACAAATAACGGTACATCATCAGTATTCCCGGCATAACCGGGCAGTGAAAATGGCATTAGGCCGGCGTGTCCAGCACGTCATCAACCTGCAACACCAGATTGCCGTTACGCTCGGCAATGCGCGCTTTGTACAGTGCGCTGTTTCCAGCTCGCACGGTGAGCTGAGAAGGCATATCGACCGGGATCACATCACCGACCTGTAAGTCCATCACCTCACCCAAGGTTAGGGATTTTTCACACAGGGTGGTTTGCAGGCGCAGTGGCACTTGCTGCAACCGCTCTTCCACCTTGGCTTGCAAGGTCGGATCCAGCTCCACGTTGGCCTCTTCGGCCGCCGGGGTGCGTAAAAACTCTAAGCCGTTAAACGGCAGGGCGATCTCTAGCCAGCCCAGATGTTCGCCAATTTGAATCGAGAAGCGACAGATCTGGAACAGCGGCTGATTGGCCATGCTGTTGTTCAAGTGCAGCGATTGCTGCTGGGTCATTTGGCTGTACCAGCTGGTCTGGTTACGCCAGCAGTCATCAAATTGCTCCAGCAACTGGCGGAAAATCCGCTCCACCAAGCGCAGTTCGGTATCGCTCATCTCGCTGCGTCGGCGGGTGCTGGTGCCTTTGCCACCGAAAAACAGATCGGCCATAAAAAACAGCAGGTCACCGTCCATCGCAATCAGGCCGCGCATATCGTGCGGCTCAACCAGAAATTCGCGCTGGCTGTTGGGCTTCGGGATCGAGGCCAAGTATTCGCGCAACTTCAAGGTGTCTTGCTGCTCGAAGTGAAAATTCACCGGCTTGCGCAGCAGACCGAAAAAGAACTGCTTAGCTGAACGCTCGAAACGCTGGCAGATGGTATCGAGGGTCGCTTGCAGCGCCCCAATCCGGTGTTCTGGGTTTGCCAGATCAAAGGGTTTGATATGCGCCTGTTCGCTGGGGGAGATAATTTTTCGTTTGATTGTTTTCATTCCGGCTCACTCGGCAACGTCTTACCGGGTCTTCTCGACCGCAAAACTCGGTGTCTGTAATAAGTAAGGTCTGCGTAATGCAAATTCTCTGCCAGTTTTTGAGCAAAACCGCGTCAGTCTTAAGGCGTTAGCGGTAAGGCTGCGGCAGTAAACGGCCGCAATAGGCGTGTCATTTTTTTGACTGAAGTCGCAAAGATGACGAGTGGGCATATATTGTGGTGGGTATTGATTGACAAGTGACAAAGATCAGGCGGCGCTGGGCAGTAGAACTGCTCAATTAATGGCACGTTACTTGCTTTTGAACTGCGCGTAAAACTGTCGGAAGCCTTCTGACGGTTTCTTTGTTTATCAGAGCCTTGTTCATCAGAGGATGTCGGAGAGTCAACGTCATGTATCACACAGCCCCGGGAATGCAGAACACCTTGGCCCAGATGGAGGCGGTAAAGTCACAAATCGGCGTCGGCAGCAGTACCGAACTGGTCGCTGCTAACCCGTTGACCACCTCTGCTGGGGCACAGGTCCCGAGTTTTCGGGCCGCACTGACCCAAGCAGTTGACCGGGTAGATAGTCTGGGTAAGACCGCCAAAGACATGATGACCGCCGTCGATACCGGCGCTAGCCAAGATCTGGTGGGTGCCATGATCGCCAGTCAGAAAGCCAGTTTGTCGTTTACCGCCTTGGTGCAGGTACGTCAGAAACTGATGACTGCCTATGACGATGTCATGAAAATGCCGGTATAAGTGAGAGTCTGACGTGACCGAATTATTACAGAAAAAATGGGCTCAGCTGCCGGCACCATCGGCGATGCTGGCCAAGGTGAAAGGCCGTCGCCTGAGCGCCCTGCTCGGGGTGATTGCATTGGTGGTGACGGGCATTGTGGTGCTGGCTTTGTGGCTGGGCAACAGTGAATTTCGTCCACTGTATGGCCGTAATGAAGCCTTTGATCAGAGCCAGGTCATGTCGGTACTGGACAAACAGGGCTTTAATTTTTATGTCGATGGTAACAGTGGCCAGCTGATGGTGGCCCGTGACCAGCTGGGTAAGGCGCGCATGGCGCTGGCCGCCGCTGGCGTGAAAGTGCAGTTGCCGACCGGCCTTGAGATCTTGGATAAGGATAACAGCCTCGGTACCAGCCAGTTTATCGAAGATGCGCGCTATCGGCATGGCTTAGAGGGCGAGCTGGCCCGTACCATTATGTCATTGGATGGCATTACCAACGCCCGTGTGCATCTGGCGATTCCGAAACGTACCTTATTTATCCGTGGCAATCCGGAGCTGCCATCGGCCTCGATTGCGGTGTCCTTGCAACCGGGCGTTAGCCTGAAGCCGGGTCAGGTGCGGGCGATTGTCAATCTGGTGTCGGGCAGTGTTACCGATCTGAAACCGGAAAACGTCACGGTCGTCGATCAGGCCGGTCATTTGCTCAGTGCCAACGATGCCGATGCGCAGGCCGGTGAAACCAACACCCAATATCTGGAATACGTCAATCGTCTGGAGCGTAGTTATATTGACCGCGCGACTCGGATGTTGGATCCGATGCTGGGGATGGGCAACTTTGAAGTGCAAGTGGCGGCCAAGGTGAACTTTGACCGCAAAGAAGCCACCGAAGAAGTGTACAACCCGCAAGGGGCGCTGACCCGTGAGTACAGCCGCGAAGATCGCAGCAATGAAGAGCAAAGTACCGGCGTACCGGGTGCGTTGAGTAACCAACCGGCCGATAAAGCGGCGAATACCAAAAATAACAGCAAAACGACCTCTACCAATCAAACGGCGAACAATGACGCCGACAGCAAAGATTTGGTCAACCGCACCACGGAGCTAAACCGGGACTTCCAACTGGATCGTACCCAGCGTCATATCCGTTACCAGCAGGGTGAATTACAGCACCTGAGTGTGTCGGTACTGATCAACGGTAAACCCGAGCAGTATTCCAAAGCCGAGCTGGAGCAGATGACCACCATGCTGCAAGATGCCTTAGGTCTGCGCGGTGCCAATGGCGATCAGATCAGTTTGCACGTATTCCCGTTTGTCGCCGCAGATAATCCGCTGAGCGCCGATGCGCCGTGGTGGAAAGATCCGTTCTGGATGGATGTACTGCGTTACGTATTGGCGGCCGTGGTGGCACTGGCGGTGCTGTTTGGTGTGGTGCGCCCGGTGCTGCGTCAGCTGGCCAAGCCATTGCCGGTCAACTCACCGACG
>JBOFCH010000055.1:0-6978 GCA_051645985.1 Plesiomonas sp.
TCACCCCCGGTGTACCAAAAGTTGGGGTTGGCAAGGCTTCTGGATAGAACAACTTATCGATGCTACCGCCCAGCACGTAGACGAAAAAGCCCAAGCCAAATACGCCATACACAATCGATGGCACACCGGCTAAGTTAATCACCGCGATGCGAATAACCTTAGTGATGGCGTTCTTACCGGCATATTCGTGCAGGTAGATGGCCGCGACCACTCCGAGCGGAGTTACCAACACCGACATCAGGAGCACCATAAACACCGTACCGAAAATAGCCGGGAACACCCCGCCTTCGGTATTGGCTTCGCGTGGATCTTCGGTCAGGAATTTCCCCACCTGATGGAACCAGTGACCGACTTTTTGCACGCCATGCATGTCATTCGGGTAGTAGGCATCCATCACGTTAGACATCGGAATGGTGACCACTTCGCCACGCATGTCTTTGACCAACAGCGCATCACGGCCAGTCTGCTCACGCAGACTCATCAGTTGCTGCTCCAGCGCCGAATACTGACGGTCAAACCCAGCGCGCTCAGCGGCAAACTGCGCTTCATCTTGCTCGGTCAGATTACCTTGCAGTTGTAGCGCTCGCTCGCGCATGCGCAGGCGCTCCAGCCCGTGGTTGATGGCGCCGATATCCACTTTCTGCAAGCGGTCAATCTGTGCATTCAACTCCAGCACCCGTGCCAGACGGCGCTGCATTTCCCCTTTCAGATCCGAGGTTTCCAGCGGTTGGCCATTCTCGGTCATCCCTTGCAGGAAACCGTAGAAATTCCCGTTTTTGGCCCGCTCTAACACCAATATGCCTTCTGGGACTGTGCGCGACTTTATTTCACTTTCCAGCAAGGTTCGGAAATCAAGATTCACGAACTCCCGGTTACCGGTTTTAACCAGATAGCGCGGCACATCCGCACCGGGGAAGTTATCCAGATTCACACCGTTGGCAATCAAACGCTCACGCGGCACCATCTCACGGCCATGGATCTCGCCGATTACGCGCTCGATGCCCTGCTCGCTGATCACGCCAAACTGGTATACGGTGTGCGGCCAGAAATACACCAGACCGCGGGCGCCAATCAGCAACAACAGCCCCACAACCGCAATCAGACTCAAGGAGACGGCGCCAGCCGTCATCCAGATCCACGGGGTTCCTGATTTAAACCACTTATTCATCACTCTTCCCTTACAGCGAGCTGTACTTGTCACGTAAACGCTGACGGATGTATTCCGCAATGGTGTTGAATACGAACGTAAAGACGAACAACACAAAAGCCGTCAGGAACAAGACCCGGTAATGGGTACTGGCCACTTCGGCCTCCGGCATTTCTACCGCAATATTGGCCGCCAAAGTGCGCAGGCCCTGGAAGATGCTCCAATCTAGGATTGGGGTGTTACCGGTCGCCATCAGCACTATCATGGTTTCGCCCACCGCGCGGCCAAGGCCGATCATCACCGCCGAGAAAATCCCCGGGCTGGCGGTCAGCAACACCACGCGTGTTAAGGTCTGCCACGGCGTAGCCCCCAGCGCTAATGAGCCATTGGTCAGGTTACGCGGCACACTGAAAATCGCATCCTCGGCAATCGAGAAGATATTCGGGATCACCGCAAAGCCCATGGCAATCCCCACCACCAGCGCGTTACGCTGATCGAAGGTGATCCCCAGATCGTTGCTCAGGTAATCTCGGATGTTACCGCCAAAGAAAGCATGATCAATCCAAGCACTGGCCGAGAACGAGCCATAAGCGACCAGCAGGATCACCGGCACCAAAATCAGTGCATCCCAGCCTTCTTTCGAGCGCAGGCGCTCTGGCAAGCGACCCCAGACAAAAGCAGTCAGCAAAATGGAAACCGGCAGCAAGATCAGGAAAGTCAGTACCCCAGTCAGGTATTGCTCCAGCACCGGTGCCAGCCACAAACCGGCCAAGAAACCGAGAATAACGGTGGGCAGCGCCCCCATGATCTCCACGGTTGGCTTGATGGCTTTACGCATCCCCGGCGACATGAAGTACGCGGTATAAATCGCGCCCGCCAGTGCCAATGGCACGGCAAACAACATGGCGTAGAAGGCCGCTTTCAGCGTGCCAAATGAGATGGGCACCAAGCTCAGCTTGGATTCAAAATCATCACTGGCGGAGGTGGATTGCCACACATACTGCGGCTCACGATAGCCTTCGTACCAAACTTTGTCCCACAACCCGCTCCAGCTCACTTCGGGGTGCTCGTTATGCACGTTATACAGCTTCCAGCTGCCATCTTCTTCCAGCAACAGGCCGTTAGCCCGTGAGGAGATGGTCAGGGCATTCGGCTTTTTATCCAGCAGTTTTTCCTGCAACAGCTTGTTTTCACTGGTGGTGTAATACAGGCCGACGTTACCGTTATCCGCCAACGTGACAAAGCCTCGGCGGAAATATTCCGGCTGAATTTGTAACAATGGGCCTGAGCGGTTTTCCAGCTCACGGATCTTCGTCAACACTGGGCCTTTACCCTTGTTGACATCAAACCACTGCGTAATACGACCATCATCGGTGGCCACCAAGAGCGAGCTACCGCCCGGCATCAGGGCCAACTTGGTTGGCATGGCATCTTGGCTTAAGGCCACCACTTCACGCAGCTCCGGCACATCACCGCGCAGATCATAGATATGCAGTTGTTTGCCGGACAGCAGATACAAGAAACGGCCGCTGGGTGTCAGCAGCAGTTCATTAATCTGTTTGGGAACATCGGCAATGCTCTGAACGTCACCCTTCCACTCGGTTTCACCGCTCAGCATGTTTTCATCTTCGCTGTAACGGCCAAACAGCAGACGATGGTCAGCGGTCAACCCCACCAGCTCGGCGCTATCTTCTTGCACGCTCACAGCCACACGGATCAGTGGCTGCTTTTGGCTATCCAGCAGCAGTGGCGTCTCGCCCAGTGGGTATTTAATTTTCGGTTGGGTATGACGCCGGTTATCGGTTCCAAATAAGGAAGAAAACTGTGGCTGTACCACACTCACCGAACCATCGGCATTACCAAAAGCATAAATGCCCACACTCGGGATGGTATAACCGAGCGAGGTGCTATTTGGACTGAGCGTTTGTTGCAACAGCACCGTACCCGGTGGCTGTGTGCGATCGGCGGCCAGCTGGATATAAGTCAGCTCACCGTCCGTCGTCAGACGGTAACCGGCTTCACTGCGTTCATCCAGCCCGAGCGCGATCGCCGGCTTTTGTGTATTGACGTTCACCTGCACCTGTTTTTCGACCGAGGCCGATTTAAACAGTGGCAAAATCACGTACAGTAGATAAAAGAAAATCAGCATCAGTGCGACCAGTACCAGCATACCGCCGCCAGTAACACCATACTTTGCGAGCTTATCTTTAAACGCTCGGCTTTTGCTTCCCTTTAATGAAAGACTGACTGCATCAACCATGTGTATTCCCATTGACTACATGATGTAGCAAATTGTATGTCGGTTATATTACAGCTATGTGACAAGGATTGTTTATAGACTTAGTTACACTAATGTGTTGATATCCGAGAAATATTATATAGTTTTTAGTGGTGCCTCACGATTGTTCGTCTGTAGGGAAAACGAGTTATTCATCGCTGTACGACAATCCTGTGACATGGATGATTTAGGGAAACATTATGAGTCTGGAAAAGCTGTATATTGAAAAAGAGCTCAGCTGGCTTTCCTTTAACGAGCGCGTCTTGCAAGAAGCGGCCGACAAGACCAATCCGCTGATTGAACGTGTGCGTTTTTTAGGGATTTACTCCAACAACCTCGATGAGTTTTACAAGGTACGTTTTGCCGATGTGAAGCGGCGTATTTTGATTAACGAAGAGCAAGGCACCGAAGCCAGCGCGCGCCACCTGCTGAAAAAAATCCAATCCCGCGTCCTGCGTATGAATCAAGATTTTGATTCACTGTATAACGAACTGTTACTGGAGATGGCGCGCAATCAGATTTTTCTGATTAATGAACGCCAGTTGGCCGATGGCCAAAAACGCTGGTTGAAAGAATATTTCCGCCATAATGTTCTGCAATTCATCACGCCAACCATGCTCTCTTCGCAAGTGGATCTGGTGCAGTTTCTGCAAGATGATTACACCTATCTGGTGGTGGAGATGCGCAAAGATCAGGACATCCAATATGCTCTGATTGAGATCCCCTCCGATCGCCTACCGCGCTTTGTCTCTTTGCCGCAGGAAAAACCGCGCCGACGCAAAACCATCATCTTGCTGGATAACATCATTCGTTTTTGTCTCGATGACATCTTCCGTGGTTTTTTTGAGTATGACTCGCTGGCCGCTTACTCGATGAAGATGACCCGCGATGCCGAGTACGATTTGATCAACGAACTCGAATCCAGCCTGCTAGAGCAGATGTCATATAGCTTGAAGCAACGCTTGACCGCCGAGCCGGTGCGCTTTGTCTATCAACGCGACATGCCGGATGAGCTTGTGGACTTCCTGAAAGATAAGCTGGGGATCTCCTCCTATGACTCGGTGATCCCGGGCGGGCGTTATCACAATTTCAAAGACTTCATCGGTTTTCCAGATGTCGGCAAAGCCTCGTTGGTGAATAAACCGCTGCCGCCGATGGAGCAATCGCTCTTTTTACGTCACGACACCGCCTTTGATGCCATTCGTGAGCGTGATGTGTTGCTGTACTACCCGTACCACACCTTCAACCACTTCACCGAACTGCTGCGTCAAGCCTCGTTCGATCCAAACGTGGTCTCTATTAAGATCAATATCTATCGGGTAGCGAAAAACTCGCGCATCATCGACTCGATGATCCACGCCGCCAACAACGGTAAGAAAGTCACCGTGGTGGTTGAGCTGCAAGCGCGTTTTGACGAAGAGGCCAACATTCACTGGGCCAAACAGCTGACCGAATCCGGGGTACATGTGATCTTCTCGATCCCGGGGCTGAAAATTCACTCGAAGCTGTGCCTGATCACCCGTCGTGAAGGGGACAACTACGAGCGCTACGCCCACGTAGGCACTGGGAACTTCCACGAGAAAACCGCCCGTCTGTACACCGACTTCACCTTGCTGACCCGCGATCCGCGCATCACCAATGAAGTGCGTCGGGTATTTAACTTTATCGAAAACCCGTACCGTCCGGTGACCTTCGAGCACTTGATCGTGTCGCCACAAAACTCGCGCAAAGTGCTGTATCAGTTAATCGATCAGGAAATCCTGCGCGCCCAGAGTGGCCAGATGGCAAAAATATCCCTCAAGATCAACAATCTGGTCGACAAAGGTTTGATCGATCGCCTGTATGCGGCCTCCAATGCCGGCGTCACGATCCGGTTGCTGATCCGCGGTATGTGTTCGTTGGTGCCGGGTTTGAAAGATGTCAGCGAAAATATTCAGGTAACCAGTATTCTGGACCGTTACTTGGAACACCCGAGAGTCTATGCTTTTGAAAACGGCGGAGAGCCTTTGGTCTATATCTCTTCTGCCGACTGGATGACCCGGAATATCGACTACCGGATTGAAGTGGGCGCACCTATCTTCGATCCGCGTCTGAAAAAACAGGTATTGGATATTCTGGATCTGCAATTTAACGATACCGTCAAGGCGCGCATCATCGATAAAGAGCTGAGTAACCGCTATGTTCCGCGCGGCAACAAACGCAAATTGCAGTCACAGCTGGCTATCTATGATTACCTCAAAGGTGTCGAACAACGAGAACAGCAGGCGGATAACGATGCCAATCACCTCAATGCCTAATGTTAATACCAGTAAGCCAAAAGAAATTGCCGCGATCGATCTTGGCTCCAACAGCTTCCACATGGTGGTCGCTCGAATTGTCGATGGCTCACTGCAAATCTTGTCACGGATCAAACAACGGGTGCATCTGGCCGATGGGCTGGATGCAGACAATCACCTGAGTCAGGAGGCGATGGATCGCGGTCTGGCTTGTCTGGCCCTGTTTGCTGAGCGTTTGCAGGGCTTTGATGAGGACAATGTTCGCATCGTCGCTACGCACACTTTGCGCCGCGCGGTGAATGCCGAGCAATTTTTGGCGCAGGCCGCCGCTGTGCTGCCCTACCCGATTGAGCTTATCAGCGGTCAGGAAGAGGCGCGGCTGATCTATCTTGGTGTCGCCCATACCCAATCGGAAACCGGTCGCCGTCTGGTGGTGGACATTGGGGGAGGGTCGACCGAGATGGTGATCGGCGAAGGGTTTGAACCGATTTTTGCCGAAAGCCGCCAAATGGGCTGCGTCAGCTTTGCCCAGCGCTTTTTCCCGGCCGGCAAAATCTCGGCCAGTGGCTTTAAAAAAGCCTGCGTCGCTGCCCAGCAAAAAATCGAGAATCTAAGCTGGCAATACCGGCAACTGCACTGGGATTTTGCCCTCGGCTCCTCCGGCACCATTAAAGCTATTTATGAAGTTCTGACGGCGCTGGGCGAAAAAGACGGACATATCACCCGTGAGCGTCTACAACTGATCACCGACAAAGTGCTGGCGTTTGATAACATGGCCGATCTGACACTACCGGGCTTACCGGATGAGCGTCAGGCAGTCTTTGTGCCGGGTCTGGCGATTTTGTGCGGAGTATTTGATGAGCTGCAAATCAAAGAGATGCGTTTTTCCGATGGCGCTCTGCGTGAAGGCGTCATGTATGAGATGGAAGAGCGCTTTCGCTACGAAGACATCCGAGTGCGTACCGCGCTGAGTCTGGCCGAACGTTATAGTATCGACCGCGAACAAGCCGGACGCGTCCGCGATACCGCCCTCAATTTGTACCAACAGTGGCAAGCCGACAATCAGGATGCCGCCAACCCACGCTTAGAAACGCTGCTCGGTTGGGCCGCCTTGCTGCACGAAGTAGGGCTGAGCATCAACGACAGCGGTATTCATCGCCACTCGGCCTACATTTTACAGCACACCAATCTGCCCGGCTTCAATCAGGAGCAGCAGAACATGTTAGCCACACTGGTACGCTTCCAGCGTAAGGCTCTTAAGCTTGATAGTTTGCCGT
>JBOFCH010000056.1:0-6898 GCA_051645985.1 Plesiomonas sp.
CAAGAAATAAAAGATCCCAAACATCATGGTAAACAGCCCCCCGGTGACCGCTAAGCCAACCCAGGCTGACTGCGTGATCCCCAGCGCGATAAATCCACCGGCAGACACCCCAGCAACAGCCAACGTGTACGGCAGCTGGGTAGTCACGTGATCTAAATGATTACAATGAGCGCCAGTTGACGACAAGATAGTAGTATCGGAAATCGGTGAGCAGTGATCACCAAACACCGCCCCTGCCATCACGGCCGCCATAGACGGTAACAGCATGGCAATGTCCGCCGCTGCCGCCATGTCCGCCGCAATTGGCAGCATGATCCCGAATGTACCCCAGCTGGTGCCAGTAGAGAACGCCATCAGCCCCGCTACCATAAACAGCAGCACCGGCAGCAGACTCAGCGGCAAATTGCCCTGAATCAAAGAAGACAGATACTTGCCGGTAGCCATATCCTTGATCACCGCACCGATAGTCCAAGCGAACAACAGGATATAGACCGCAGGCAGCATCGAGCGCATACCACTGAGTAGTGCCTGTAGCAGATCAGCCATTGCCACCCGCTGACGCACCGTAGTCAGTATCGACAGCAACAAGCCGACACTGCCACCCGTGACTAACGACAAACCAACGTTGGTATTCTCAAATGCACCAATCACACCAAAAGGTAGGTTATTCGCGGCCAGTACCTGATAGCCGGTAAACAACATGGCTGAGACCGTCACCACCACCAGAGCAATAATCGGGATCAACAAATCAGATACCCGGCCGGACTCCAGCTCCCGCACGCTAAAACCATGATCGCCGCTCTGATCTTCCATCGCACGACCGGTCAGGGAGACGCCCTCACTGGCCATTCGCTCATGACGACGCATCGTACCGATATTCAGTGATAGCCAAGACACCACCAGCACCATCACCAGCGCAAAAATTGCATACAGGTTCATCGGTACCATGGCGACAAACGCACCCAAAGGCGTGTATTCGGTGACCCCGTGTGTTGTCAGAATGCCACCAATAATCGTGATGATATACGCCCCCCAGCTCGACGCTGGCATCATGACGCACACCGGCGCAGCGGTAGAATCCAGAATATAAGCCAACTTGGCTCGGGAGATATTGGCCCGATCAGTCACCGGACGAGCAATCGATCCCACCGCCAAACTGTTAAAATAATCATCAATGAAGATAAACGCGCCCAAAAATACTGTCAGTAACTTCGCGCCACGCTGAGTCTTGATACGCTGTCTGGCCCAACGTGCAAATGCCCGGCTGCCACCAGACAGTGTCAGCATCGCGGTCATGCCACCGAGCAAGAATAAAAACAGCAGAATATGGATGTTCCACCAATTTAGCGCACCATCATCCCACACCAGCGCGGTCGCTTTATGTTGTAAATAGCCAAGCGTATTCAACGGTGAAAACTGAGTTAATAACAGCGCACCCAAAACAATACCCATACCCAGCGAAAAAAGAACGCGACGGGTAATAACGGCAAGAACCAGTGCAGTGAAGGGGGGCAGAACCGCCCAAAACGAATGGGAATAATCAACAATATTCATGATCTTTACCTTAAAAGTACGGCGAAGATCTACTGACAGTCAAATGACTAAAGGTACGGAACAACGAACGTGTGCACCAAAACCAACCAGTAGCGCTCCATAGTGTAATAAACAAACTTATGACTATGGCAGTGCAAGCCCTGTTCGAGAATTGCACCAGCCAGAAGGCTCTGATAACACTTCTGACTTCGGCGCTGGCTCCTTTCACTGTCGATCTCTGGCATCACCCTTCTGACAGTTACTGATAAACAGCGCACCTCTACTTTTCTGTAGCGAAATCCATAGTAACAATTTATTTCAGTGATGCAATGCAAAAATTCGGTTTCCCATTAAGAAAATTTCCGCTTAAAAATCACACAATTAAACGATAAAGAATGACAGATATTCAGATTTATTTTGCAATATGAATACTCATAACAAGGGCAGCAAATAGAGTTTTTGATGACAGATCCGAATATTTGTTATTAATTTTATTTTTCATCTTTTTATGATGTACTTTTAAATCGCATTTATTTATCTTTGAACACTGTTCCGAATAGATTTGCTGTGTGCATTTAAAGCAGCATTAGAAACAATAAAATTTCTCCGAGATAAATACGATGAGCGACATGATTAAGCTGTTAACCAATATTCGTAATATGCGAGCACTGGCTCGCGAGCTTCCTATAGAACAACTGGATGATATGCTGGAAAAGCTGACCACCGTGGTGGAAGAGCGCCGTCATGACGCCGAGCAAAATCGCGCTGAAAATGAAGAGCGTCTGCGCAAACTTCAACAATACCGCGAGATGCTGATTGCTGACGGCATTGATCCCAACGAACTGCTGGATCTGCTGGCAGAAAATGGCCCAGCTAAAAAATCTAAGCGCGCAGCTCGCCCAGCTAAATACGAATACCGTGATGAAAGCGGTGAATTAAAAACGTGGACGGGCCAAGGCCGTACCCCAGCGATGATCAAAAAAGCGCTGGAAGAAGGCGCTGCGCTGGAAAGTTTTGCTATCACTGCATAAGTGTTTTCTATACTTAACTGCATACTACTGCTTCTAGCGCAGAACTCAGTCTCTAACAAAACTCAGTTTCTAATGAAGAGTTCAGTGTACGCAGAAAGTAAAAACGCGTTATCCAATCATCAAAAAAAGCGCCGATAATCGGCGCTTTTTTATGTACTACAACACTACAACGAACGCGAAGATGTCGGAATCACGTTCAGTTTACTGTTGGTAAAACTCGCGATACCAGTCAACAAACTGCTGTACCCCATCACGCACGCTGGTTTTCGGCTTAAAGCCAATCGTCTTATACAGCTCAGAGGTATCTGAACTGGTATTCAGTACATCACCCGGCTGAATCGGCAGCATATTTTTCTGCGCTTCAATCCCGAGTGCCGACTCCAGCGCTTCAATATACTCCATCAACATCACCGGCTCGTTATTACCGATGTTGTACACTTTATATGGTGCCGAGCTGGTTGCTGGTGAGCCGTTCTCTACCGTCCACTCCGGATCTGGCTGCGGGATCACATCTTGCAAACGCACAATTGATTCCACAATATCATCGATAAAGGTGAAATCACGCTGCATATTGCCGTAGTTATATACATCAATCGGTTCACCGGCCAAGATAGCTTTGGTGAACTTAAACAGCGCCATGTCTGGACGACCCCATGGGCCATATACGGTAAAGAAACGCAAACCCGTGGTCGGAATACCGTACAAATGGGAATAGGTATGGGCCATCAGCTCATTGGCTTTTTTCGTCGCCGCATACAAGGAGATCGGGTGATCTACCGAGTCATCGGTCGAGAACGGCATCTTACGATTCAAGCCGTACACCGAGCTGGATGATGCATACAACAGGTGCTGCACCTTATTGTGCCGGCAACCTTCTAGAATATTGGCAAATCCCACCAGATTGGAGTCCACATACTCCATAGGTTTTTCCAGCGAATAGCGCACCCCGGCCTGAGCTGCCAGATTAATTACCCGATCAAATTGTTCACGAGCAAACAGCGCCGCCATTCCATCTCGATCCGCTAAATCTAACGGATAAAAACTGAATTGGGCATGTGGAGTTAAACGATCCAAACGCGCCTGTTTCAGGCTCACATCGTAGTAAGCATTAAGATTATCAATCCCCACCACCTGATGACCGAGCGCCAACAGACGCTCACTCAGGCTAGCTCCGATAAAACCGGCCGCGCCGGTAACCAGAAATTTCATTGTTTTTGCCTTACGTAACAGAAAGCTTAATTACCGAGTCAACATGACCGCGCCAAAATGACAAAACCGAAAATCACTTCACTCGCCAGCATGGATAATACGAAAGATTATGCTGCTGGCCCGGCCTGTATCGAGGCACCACGGCCGATACCGTAGTAAGTGAAACCTCGCTTCTCCATCCGCTCTGGCTCGTACAGGTTACGGCCATCAAAAATAACGGGCTGGCGTAGCTTGTCTTTGAGCAAATCAAAATCTGGCGCTCGGAAATTTTGCCATTCGGTACAGATGATCAGCGCATCGGCATTATTCAGCGCGGCATCTTTGGTACCAAGCAACAGCAGATCGTCACGCAAACCATAGATACGCTGTGTCTCTTCCATCGCTTCTGGATCGTAAGCCTGCACCTTGGCACCCGCTTGCCACAGCTCTTCCATCAACACTCGGCTAGATGCTTCACGCATATCGTCGGTATTTGGCTTGAAAGACAGCCCCCACAGCGCAAAGGTTTTACCGCGCAAATCGTCACCAAAATGCTGCTTAATCAGGGTTGGCAGGCGATATTTCTGACGGTTATTTACCGCTTCAACAGCCTGCAACAGCTGCGGCTGATAACCAATGGTTTCCGAGGTACGCACTAACGCCTGAACATCTTTTGGGAAACAAGAGCCGCCGTAGCCACAGCCTGGATAGATAAAGTGATACCCAATGCGAGGATCGGAGCCAATCCCTTTACGTACCATCTCAATATCGGCGCCCAAACGCTCAGCCAAATTAGCCATTTCATTCATAAAGCTAATTTTGGTTGCCAGCATGCAGTTGGCCGCATACTTGGTCAGCTCAGCGCTGCGTACATCCATACAGATCAGGCGATCATGATTACGGTTAAATGGCGCGTACAGCTCGCGCATCATCTCAACCGCATCTGGATTATCAGATCCAATCACAATACGATCCGGCTTCATGCAATCCGATACCGCCGCCCCTTCTTTGAGGAACTCTGGATTTGAGACTACGTCAAATGCCAGATCCGAACCACGCGCCTGCAACACGTTGGCAATTGCCGCGCACACTTTATCTGCGGTACCAACCGGAACGGTAGATTTATCCACGACAATTTTATGTGACTGCATGTGTGTCGCGATGGTTTTTGCCACCGCCAGCACATATTGCAGATCCGCCGAGCCATCTTCATCCGGTGGCGTTCCCACCGCAATGAACTGGATCTCACCGTGATCGACACCGGATTTGGCATCCGTGGTAAAGGTCAGGCGACCGGCAGCAAAATTGTTTTTCACCAGCGGCGTTAACCCCGGCTCATAAATCGGAATGATGCCGTTTTTCAAGTTCTCAACTTTACGGGCATCGACATCCACACAAACAACGTCGTGTCCTACTTCAGCGAGTACGGCTGCCTGAACCAGACCCACATACCCGATACCAAATACGGTAACCTTCATTACTGTCTCTCTGTAAATCGAACTACGAAAAATTAATCTTTATAGCCGTTAGGGTTCTGACTTTGCCAACGCCAAGTATCTGCCATCATTTCAGGCAGCCCGCGCTCAGCACGCCAGCCCAGCTCCTGCGCAGCCAGATCCGGCTCGGCATAACATACGGCAATATCACCCGGACGACGGGCCACAATTTGATACGGTACTGGACAACCGCTCGCCTGCTCAAAGGCTTTTACCATCTCCAGGACGGAATAACCCTGACCGGTACCGAGGTTAAACGTGAATACCCCATGACGGTCAGCAATATACGCCAGCGCCTTCAGGTGGCCGAGGGATAAATCCACCACGTGGATATAATCACGCACCCCGGTGCCATCTGGCGTTGGATAATCATCGCCAAATACGGACAGCTGCGCCAAACGGCCAATGGCGACTTGCGCTATATAGGGCAACAGATTATTCGGTATACCATTTGGGTCTTCACCAATCTGGCCGCTGATATGCGCACCGACTGGGTTGAAATAACGCAGCAATACCACCGACCAACGAGGATCTGCCGCCGCGATATCACGCAGCATCTCCTCCACCATCAGTTTGGAACGGCCATACGGGTTGGTTGCACTGGTCGGGAAGTGCTCTTGAATCGGCACTGTGTGCGGATCACCATAGACAGTCGCCGATGAGCTGAAGACCAAACGAAATACGCCGGCACGCGCCATCTCTTCGCACAGTACCAAGGTTGCCGCAATATTATTCTGATAATACTTCAGCGGGATCCGAGTTGATTCACCCACGGCCTTCAACCCCGCGAAATGGATAACGGAATCAATGGAATGTTCGGCAAAAATACGCTGCAACGCGGCGCGATCGCAAACATCGGCTTCATAAAAAGCCACTTTTTTACCGGTCAGTGCCTCGACTCGACGTAACGATTCACGACTGGAGTTACACAAGTTATCAATAATAACAACATCGTTGTTGCTGCTCAGTAGCTCCAGTACGGTATGACTGCCGATATAACCGGCTCCGCCAGTAACCAAAATAGCCATGTATCACATATCCTTATCGCAATTATTTCGCAGCTGCCAGCAACGCTTTCAGATTATGGCTAAACTCTTCGCCCAGCTCTGAGTGGCGCATGCCGTACTCAACAAATGCCTGCATGTAGCCCAATTTGCTGCCGCAGTCATGGCTACGGCCACGAATATGATAGGCATCCACTGATTGCTCTTGCATCAGTGCCGCAATCGCATCCGTCAGTTGGATTTCATCTCCGGCCCCAACTGGGGTTTTCTCCAGCAATGCCCAAATCCGCGCTGGCAGCACATAGCGGCCAACAATCGCCAGATTAGATGGCGCCTCTTCACGAGCCGGTTTTTCCACCACCGCATGCATAACATGCGATTCGCCCGGCTCTAATACCGCGCCACCACAATCAGCAACCCCGTAGTTGGAAACATCTTCCTGCGGTACTGGCTCCACCATGATCTGGCTTACGCCTGTATCATCAAAGCGTTGCAACATCTCCGCCAAGTTTTCACGGTGCAGATCTGCGTCATACTCATCGATGATCACATCCGGCAGAACCACCGCAAAAGGCTCATCGCCAATCAGGGGTTTGGCACACAACACCGCGTGCCCCAAACCTTTGGCATGCCCCTGACGTACATG
>JBOFCH010000057.1:0-4723 GCA_051645985.1 Plesiomonas sp.
AAGCTATCGGCGTGCCATTGGCGAAGATTGCCGCGCGGGTGATGGCCGGCCAGAGTCTGGCAGCGCAGGGCGCGACCCGTGAAACTATCCCGCCATACTACTCGGTCAAAGAAGTGGTGCTGCCGTTTAACAAGTTCCCGGGTGTTGACCCACTGTTAGGCCCAGAAATGCGCTCTACCGGTGAAGTGATGGGCGTCGGTAACACTTTCGCTGAAGCGTTCGGGAAAGGCTTGCTGTGCGGCAACTACAAAGTGCCGCGTCAAGGTCGTGCGTTGCTGTCGGTGCGTCACGGCGATAAGAAGCGAGTGATTGATTTGGCCGCTAAGCTGCTGAAACTGGGCTTTGAGTTGGACGCCACTCACGGTACTGCTGTGGTACTGGGGGAAGCGGGGATCAACCCACGCTTGGTGAACAAGGTGCACGAAGGTCGTCCGCACATTCAAGATCGCATCAAAAACGGTGAGTACACCTACATCATCAATACCGCCGAAGGGCGTCAGGCGATTGAAGACTCGAAGCTGCTGCGTCGTAGCGCTTTGCAGTACAAGGTGCACTACGACACCACGTTGAACGGTGCGTTTGCTACCGCCATGGCGATGGCGGCAGACCCAACGGCGAGCGTGATTTCGGTGCAGGAAATGCACCAGTTGGTGAAATAACCGCGTCAATCCGTACACCGCACTTATCGCAAACTTGCCGATAAGCGATGAAGAAACAAAAAGCCCGCCATTTGGCGGGCTTTTTTATGGTGCATATCAGCAGATGCGATTCTCGCAGCGGCGGAGCTGACTGATAATCTTACGGGTACAAGTGCGTTTTACCGCTTGTCGCGCATTGTTACCTCTGCTGACACTCAGACTGAGCAGAGGATTGGTTACAATTTTGTGCGCACGCTCGTGTTCTCACTGGTGTGAACGCGACGATCTCGACGCTCAATAGGTGGATTTACTGGTTATAAATGGCCTTGTACAGCTGACCTTCAAATTTGTTCAACCCAGCGCGGCGGGTGCGGTGATCTAACGCCGAATAGCTGGAGACAAACTGCACAAACGCCACCTGTTGACCGCTGGCAGTACGCATAAAACCGGCCAGATTGTACACTCCTTGCAACGCGCCAGTTTTAGCATGCACCTGACCTTTGAGCGGTGCTTCACGCACGCTAGCACGATAGCGCAGGGTGCCGTCGGTGCCGGAAACCGGCAGCATAGCAATGATCCCCAGTTGATCGTCATGTTTGGCGATGTACTGCAAGGTATCCATCATGGTTTGTGCTGACACCAGATTGTGCCGTGACAAACCAGATCCATCGGCCATCACCGTATTGCCAAAGCGGACACCGGCCTGTTTGGACAAAATCGAACGTACCGCATCAGAGCCGGCGCGGAAGGTGCCCGGTACACCAAAGTAGTGATGACCGACAGTACGGAACATCACATCTGCAATCTGGTTGTCCGACTCTTTGAGCATGATTTTAAGCAACTCCGGCAGTGGTTTGGAGTCGTTTTCGGCTAATACCGTCGGCATGGCTACGGGATCGCCGCTGATTTTGGTCTGGCCGCTGATGCTGATCCCGGCTCGGTTTAGCTCCTGACGCACAATCCCCGCGGCATAGGCTGATGGATCTTGCACCGAGAAGCTCAAACCGAACGGCTCTTTTTGCTGTACCAGACAGCCGGTTAACACATAGCGGTTGTTATCACGCGGCTGCACATCCAGCTCGCAGTAACGCGCCTCCGGCATTTTGCGGGTAACCGTTTTCACTTCGCTAACTACTGTCACCGGATAGCGGGAGGCCACCGAAGCGGTGGCTAGATTACCCGGTGTAGCGGCACTGTTGAGCACCGCATAAAAGCAGTTGCCATCGATAGACGCTGCGGCCGGCAGGGCATTAAAGCACTGGGTCAAATCGTTCCACGACCAACCCGGCGCTTTGTCATGGCTGCCAAATACCGAGGTATCAATCACCAGATTGCCCATCACCTGTTTGATGTTTTGCTGGGCTAAACGGTTCGCCATCAGTCGAATCTGATCGCGGGTCAGACGCGGGTCACCACTGAAGCTGACCACCAGATCGCCCCACACCTTATTTTCTTTTATCTGTGCCGCGGTACCCATCTTAGTCGGAAAGCGAAAATCTGGGCCTAATTCCAGCATGGCAGCCAGCGCGGTGAACACTTTCTGCGTGCTGGCCGGTAATACCAATTTGTCAGCCTGATAGGCTACCAGAGGCTGCGCTCCATTGGTGGGTTGCACTAACAAGGAGAGCTGGGTGCCAGAAGGCAGTGCCTGCTCATAGTCGGTCACCGGAATGACATTGGCTGCCACCGGCAGTGAGAATACACAGGCGGCCAGTGCCGCAGAAGTCAAAAAACGCATGATCAACAACAGGTGAGTAGATGTACTGGCATACTATGAATAAAGTGTGAAAAAGTAAACGATGACCCATCGTTCACTCCACGCTAGAATAGAAGAACAGTTTAACGGATACCGGGCCAGGCTTTACAGTCAGGGTCTGGTGTCTTTTTGCGTTTTCATACGCCTCAAGATAAAAACAGTTCGTTTGTAAGGGGTAATTAGCTTTATGAACCAGATTCCAATGACCGTGCGTGGTGCAGAGAAGCTGCGCGAAGAGCTCGAGTTCCTGAAAAACGTACGCCGTCCCGAAATCATTGATGCCATTGCCGAAGCTCGTGAACACGGCGATCTGAAAGAAAACGCCGAATATCATGCCGCCCGTGAACAGCAAGGTTTCTGCGAAGGTCGGATCCAGGAAATTGAAGGCAAGCTGTCAAACTCACAGATCATCGACATCACCAAAATGCCCAATAATGGCCGCGTGATTTTTGGTGCGACAGTGACCGTCTTTAATACTGATAGCGAAGAAGAGCTGACTTATCGCATCGTGGGTGATGATGAGGCTGATTTCAAACAGAACCTGATTTCTGTTAACTCGCCGATTGCCCGTGGCCTGATTGGCAAAGAGCAGGACGATGTCGTCGTGATCCATACGCCAGGTGGCGAAGTGGAGTTTGAAATTTTGAACGTGCAGTACCTCTGAGTCCGGCACTTTTCGCTACACTTACCGTCTGAGGCTCGGTGTTACACTGGGTTTTGCTGAACGAGGTCAGGTTCCGCTGGCCTATTATGCCAAGACGGTATAATAAAAAAGGCCGTTATACGGCCTTTTTGGTATCACATACCGGAATGCAACGGTAACCCGTTAACATGAGCCGGCGTCGGTAATGTATGGTACGTGCTGGTTATTAGCGAGGCAGAGCGATTTTGCGCTCTTCGCTTTGGCGGAACAGAACCAGAATATTACCGATCACCTGAACTTTCAGGGCGCCGGTTTCACGTACGATAGCATCAACGATCAGAGCCTTGGTTTCACGCTCTTCGGCGGCAACCTTCACTTTGATCAGCTCGTGGTGGTTCAGGGCGTTGTCGATTTCCGCCAGTACACCCTCGGTCAGGCCGTTAGCGCCAAGCAGTACCACGGGTTTAAGTGGATGAGCCAGCCCTTTGAGGTGCTGCTTTTGTTTGTTCGTGAGCGTCATGGTGCTTTTTTCACTCTTAAGGTTGAAAACGCGGCATTCTAACGCCATCTAGGGTTTATCACCAAGCGTGCGAGGCAATTCCGCGTAGTTTGTTTGCGTATTTGGATAGAATATGGTTAAGAAGAAGCGCACAGGCAGTTCATCCCGTTGGTTGGATGAACACTTCCACGATAAGTATGTACAAGAAGCTCAGAAAATGGGATTGCGTTCTCGGGCTTATTTTAAGCTTGAGGAGATCCAGCTGTCGGACAAATTGTTCAAGCCCGGCATGACTGTCGTGGATCTGGGGGCCGCGCCTGGTGGCTGGTCACAATATGTCGTTGATCAGATTGGTGATCAAGGGCATGTTATTGCCTGTGACATTCTGCCAATGGATCCGATGGTCGGCGTTGATTTTTTGCAGGGCGATTTTCGCGAAGAGGCGGTGCTTAATGCGCTGCTAGAGCGTGTCGGTGATGGGCTGGTGGACGTGGTGATGTCCGACATGGCACCGAACATGAGCGGTAACGCCGCGGTTGATCAGCCGCGGGCGATGTATCTGGTTGAATTGGCGTTAGACATGTGCCGACAGGTGCTGGCGCCGAAAGGATCCTTTGTAGTCAAAGTTTTTCAAGGAGATGGATTTGACGATTACCTCAATGAAATACGGAAAATGTTTACGACTGTAAAAATTCGTAAGCCAGACTCTTCGCGGGCGCGCTCGCGAGAAGTTTACATTGTGGCTACAGGGTACAAACTGTAGTACCCTAGCTAAAGTTCACAGTCAGTTGTAATGCGAGGTTAATCCCTTGAGTGATATGGCGAAAAATCTAATTCTTTGGCTCGTCATTGCCGTCGTGCTTATGTCGGTGTTTCAGAGTTTTGGACCGAGCAAATCCAGTGACCGTCAGGTGGATTACACCGCGTTCGTGAGTGCCCTCGGTCAGAACCAAATCCGTGAAGTCCGCATCGATGGTCGTGAAATTCAGTTCACCAAAACCGATGGTGCGCGTTCAGTGACCTATATGCCGCTGAACGATCCGAAGCTGCTCGATGACCTGATCAATAAAAATGTGAAGGTATTTGGTGAGCCGCCTGAGGAGCCAAGCCTGTTGGCTTCTATCTTTATCTCTTGGTTCCCAATGCTACTGTTGATCGGCGTGTGGATTTTCTTCATGCGGCAGATG